>CAUEBO010000023.1 GCA_958454405.1 uncultured Eggerthellaceae bacterium
TAGTACTTCACCATGAGCTCGTCGGGGATGGACATGACCTTGCCGAACATGTCGGCCGGCTCGTCGGTGAGCCCGATGTAGTTGCCGTAGCTCTTCGACATCTTCTGCACGCCGTCGGTGCCCTCGAGCAAGGGCAGCGTGAGGCACACCTGCGGCTCCATGCCCATCTTCTCCATGAGCTCGCGGCCGGCCAGCAGGTTGAACAGCTGGTCGGTTCCGCCCAGCTCCACGTCGGCCTCGATGACCACCGAGTCGTAGGCCTGCATCACCGGGTAGAGGAACTCGTGCAGGCTGATGGGCAGGTTGTTCGTGTAGCGCTTGTGAAAGTCGTCGCGTTCGAGGATGCGGGCCACCGTGAAGTTGCTCGCGATCTTCAGCAGCCCCTCGAGATCGAGCGAAAGCAGCCACTCGGAGTTGTAGCGCAGCGTGGTCTTCTGGGGATCGAGGATTTTGAAGGCCTGGTCGACGTAGGTTTGGGCATTCGCTTTGATCTGCTCCGACGTGAGCTGGGGACGCGTGGAGTTGCGCCCTGAGGGGTCTCCGATGAGCGCCGTGCCGTCGCCGATGATGAGCGTGACGCCGTGGCCGAGATCTTGGAACTGGCGGAGCTTGCGCAGCGGAACGGCATGGCCCAGGTGGATGTCGGGAGCCGTGGGGTCCACGCCCAGCTTGATGTTGAGCGGCTTGCCGCGCTTGAGCTTGTCGGCGAGCGCGCTGTCCGGCACGATCTGGGCGGTGCCGGAAGCGATGGTGTGCAGTTGTTCTTCAACGGGCAGCATCGGTTCCTCTTTCCTTACTATATATAGTGTTGGTGATTCTAGCATGAAACGGCCGCAGAGGGGCAACGCCGGCGGAAGCGCCAAGGCCTCCGGGGTCGCCCCGCTCCTCCGGCCGCCGAGCCGGCGGGGCTACGAAACGCCGCGGAACAGATGGCCGCTCGTCGTGCCGGGCTCTTTGGCGATGGCGTTGCCGTCGGCGTTCGCGACGCTGCGCGCGCGGACGGCGCGGCCGACGGCCTTCGCCGTCTCCTCGACGTTCATGAGCGTCGTGTCCACCATGAGCATCGACAGCCCTGCGCGCATGAGGTCGGGAACCGCGTGAGCCACGTCGAGCCGCACCCCGTTGTACAGATGGCTGCGGCCGAGCGCGTCGGTGACCACCGGGAACTCGTAATCCTTGCGGTCGCGCAGACCGTGCGGGCTCTTGCGCCGCGGGCAGACGTCGCACGCCTGATCGCATGGACCCTGGCTCATGAGCAGGCAATGCTCGGTGACCATGAGCTCTTGGGCGCCGATGATCGTCAGCCCCAGCTCCACCGGGGCGTTTTCGGCGAGATCGGCGATCTGCCCGAGCGTCAGCTCCGGCGAGAGCCATACGCGCGATGCGCCGAGCTCGGCCGCCGTGACGAGCGACAGCCGGTTCGCGATGGGGACATGGGGGCCCACCTCGACCTCCGCGCCCAGGTCGGCGGCGCGCACGAGGCTTCCAAGGCTTTCGACGAGAACGGGCTTGCCGGGCTTCACGTAGCGCCACGGATCGAAATCGAGCGCATGCTCCCGCGTCCCTGGCACCGGATCGTGGTCGACCGTCGGCAGGGCGATGACCATCTGCTTCGGGTAGCCGGCCTGCTCGGCCGTGGAGGAGCGCTGCCCGGCGACGACCGCCTCTCCACGCTTGTAGTTCAGGGCGGGAACGTACACCACGTCGGCTCCGGCGCGCTTCGCGGCGCGGGCGCAGGCGGGATTCGCAGCCCATGCGGCGATGCGGCACCCGCGCCCTCGAACGGGAGGAAGCGCGGCCCGATCGCGAACGCGCGGAAGCGGGCGCTCGCCGCAGGGGACGAGCAGCCGCCGCTCAAGATCGTCGAGCGCGCTGGCGCGGACATGATGGAGTTGGGAGAAGCCGATGCCCACGCCTTCACCGAGCTCGATGTCGAGCGATTCCAACGAAAACGGCGTCTGTCCCAAGCGGTCCACATGCGACCGAACGTCCTCGAGGCTCACGGGCTTGGTGCGCGCCGGCTCCACGACGTCCCCGACGGCCGCGCCGCGCACGTCCTGCGCGCCAGGGACGCGCCGCGCGCTTGGCGCCAGCTCGAACTCGATCCACACCGGTTCGCCCTGCCGCAGCACCGCGCGCCCGACGACCGGGACGCGGGGCAGGCGGGCATCGTCTTCGAAGGCCGCGGCCGCGCTGCGGACGCGGAACACGCGGTCGCCCTTCCCCACCGGCCGATCGGGGAAGACGCGCACCGCCCCGTTGCCGTCGAGCGACACGTCGTCGAGCGTGTAGGCGAAGTGGCCCTTGTTCGTCCAGAATTCCAGCACGTCGCCCTTCGACAGCGCGCGCTCGGCCGCCACGGTGGCGACGCCCCCCTTCGCCGAGGCCACGCGACCCACGAACACGCCGCGATTGTTCGGCCTGCCGTAGCTCATGATGCCGTTGCCGCGATCGCCCTCCAGATACGCCGTGGTGAATCCTCGGGAGAACGCCTCGGCGAGCGCCTGGCGCTCCTCGGCGGTGGCGCCCGCCCGACCGCCCTGCGCACGGGCCTCGACCACGCGGTCGAGCACCGCTCGATAAGCGCTCGTGACGGCGAACACGTACTCCGGCGATTTCATGCGCCCCTCGATCTTCAAGGAGGCCGCCCCCGCATCGACGAGCTCGGGAAGCAGGTCGATGGCGCACAGATCCTGCGGCGACAGCAGATGCTCCCCCGGCGACGGCAGGCTCGAGCGCTGCGCCTTGTTCCGCAGCTCGTACGGCAGGCGGCACGCCTGCGCGCACAGCCCTCGATTCGCCGAGCGGCCCCCGATGAGCGACGACATGAAGCACTGCCCCGAATAGCACACGCACAGCGCACCGTGGACGAACGCCTCCGTCTCGAGCCCGAATCCGCGCGCGACGTCGGAAAGATGCGCGATCTCGGCGACCGAAAGCTCCCGCGCGAGCGTGACGCGCTTGGCTCCAAGCCGCGCAGCAGCCTCGACGCCCGCGGCGTTGTGCGTGTTCATCTGCGTCGATACGTGCAGGCGGGCATCGGGCAGGGTGCGAGCGAGCTCGGAGGCCACGCCGATGTCCTGCACGATGAACGCATCGGCGCCCGCCCGATACGCCTGACGGGCGGTTTCGAGCGCGCGCGGCAGCTCGGAGGGAAGCACCATGGTGTTGAGCGCCACGTACACCCGCACGCCGCGCAAATGCGCGTACCGGCATGCGTCGGCGAGCGTCTGGAGCGTGAAGTTGTCGGCTCCGCGCCGCGCGTTGAACGAATCGAGCCCGAGGTACACCGCGTCGGCTCCGCCGCGCACGGCGGCGCGGAGCGCGACGGCGCTGCCGGCCGGCGCGAGCAGTTCGATATCGTGCTGCATGGCAATCCTCGCTTCTGCTTCTATGGGCGGCGATCTGGCCGCATCGAACGCTTCCGGGGTGCTTCCCTTTCGAGAATTGCATGTGCCCGCACGGCATGCAACGGTTCGGTGTCGGCGGTATGGTAGTATAATCGAACGATGAAAATACGTCGAAAACAGCGCGAAAAGCGCACCCATGCCGTGAAATGGGCTTTCCTCGTTGCAGCGGCGGCTCTCTGCTTCGTCGCCTATTGGGGCGTGCAGGGCGCCCTGCACGTCATGGGCAGCTGGACGGACGACCTGCCGAGCATCGCAGACACCGACTTCACGAACTCTGCGGAAGAGTCGGTCATGTACGCGAGCGACGGATCGACGCTGCTCGCCGAGTTCCAGCTCGAAAAGCGCGACCCGGTCACGATCGACCAGGTGAGCCCCTTCGTCCTGAAAGGCACCGTCGACACCGAAGATGTCCGCTTTTACGAGCACACCGGCGTCGACCTGGCAGGCATCGCGCGCGCCCTCGTCAACAACGTCACTGGCGGCCAGCTGGAGGGCGCCTCCACCATCACGCAGCAGCTCGTCCGCAACACCATCTTGACGCAGGAAGCCAACGAGATATCGATCGAGCGCAAGATACGCGAAGCCGAGCTCGCGACCGAGATGGAGAAGCAGTACTCCAAAGACGAGATACTGCTCATGTACCTGAACACCATCAACTACGGCGACGGATGCTACGGCATCGAGGCCGCCGCCCAGAACTACTTCCAGGTGTCCGCGGCGGACCTCACGCTCACGCAGGCGGCGACGCTCGTGGGCATCCCCCAATCGCCGACCTACCTCAACCCGAAAGCGTACCCCGAAGCGTGCCTCGAACGCCGCAACACCGTTCTGGACCGCATGCTCACCGCAGGCGACATCTCCCAGGAAGAGCACGACGCCGCCCAAGCGGAGGATCTGGGCCTCAATCCCGCGCCCGAGGCCCCGAGCGACGGCATCTACGCCTACCCCTACTTCACCAGCTACGTGCGCGCCCAGCTGTTCGCCGACGACAACCCCTACGACGTGTCGTATGCGGACCTGTTCGAAGGCGGCCTGACCATCTATACCTCCCTCGACACCGACCTGCAGCGCAAGGCCGAAGAAGCTTGCGCAAACCAGCTCGATCGGATGTCGTCGGATTTGGACTGCTCGCTCATCGCCGTCGACAACGCAACGGGCCAGGTGAAGGCCATGGTGGGCGGCAAGGACTACGGCGCAAGCCAGGTCAACCTGGCCACGGGCACGGGCGGGTCGGGCCGCATGGCCGGATCGACGTTCAAGGCCTTCACGCTGACCGCCGCCATCGAGCAGGGCATCAGCCCCGAAACCCTCATCGACTGCAGCTCGCCCCTCAAGCTTTCAGGCGGCCACGAGGTGACGAACTTCGGCGGCGCGGACTACGGCGTCCGCACCATCCAAGGCGCGACCGCCGTGTCCTCGAACACGGGCTTCGTCCGCCTTTCCCAGGAGATCGGCCCGACGTCGGTCACGGAAATGGCCGAGCGCCTGGGCATCCCGTCGGAGAAGCTCAGCCCCGTCGAGGTGGTCACGCTCGGCAGCACCGCCGTCACTCCGCTTGAGATGGCCCGGGCGTACAGCACGTTCGCGACCGGCGGCATCAAGCGCGACTCCGTGGTGATCACGAAGATCGTGGACAAGAACGGCACCGTCATCTACGAGGCGGGCGACACGAGCAAGCGCGTGCTGACCGAGGAGGTTGCGGGCGCCACGACGAAGGTGCTCGGAACCGTTTTCACCGAGGGCACCGCCCGCGGCGCGAGCCCGTCGAACGGACAGGTCGTCGCCGGCAAAACGGGCACGTCCGAAAACTACATCGACCACTGGCTGGTGGGCTACTCCCCCACGCTCTCGTGCGCCACTTGGATCGGCAACCCCGTCGGCAACATTGAAGGCACGTCGAGCATCACCTGCAACCGGCTGTGGCGCGACTTCATGAGCGCGGCGCTGGAGGACCAGCCTCTCGTGGACTTCCCTGCCTCGAAGGACCCCGACTACAACAACGACTTCAACAAGAAGCAGGACGAGACGCTGGGCGGCGAGCCGGATCCCTCCGATGCTCCCAGCGTCGTGGGCATGGCCCTTGCCGACGTCGCTTCGGTTCTGGGCGACTACGAGGTGAGTTACGTCGAGGAGTACTCGAGCACCGTTGCAGCAGGGTACGTGATCAGCCAATCCGTCCAGGACGGCACCATCGTGCTTGTGGTGTCCAAGGGACCCGAACCTGCGACGACGGACCCCGTCCCCGATCCCGAGCCGGAGCCTGCACCCGATCCGCCGCCCGATCCCAATGCCGGCGGCGCCTAGCCGATTGCGCGACCATCGAAAAAAGCCGGGCGAAGGCCCGGCTTTTTCATGCGCTCGACCGAGAGGATTACGCTACTCCTTCGCAGCGGCCGCCTCGTCGCCCTTCTTGAGCTTGTCGATGCCCGCATCGTACTGCGCCTGGATTTCAGCGATGCGCTGATCGTACGACGACCAGTCGAACGGGTGCTCGTCGGTTGCGCTCTCGATTTCCGTGTACAGGTCGATGTAGGCGTTGAGCGCGTCCTTGAGGCTGTTCGTCCCGTCCACGTACTCCTGCTGGATATCCTTCACAGCGTCGGGAACTTCAAGGCCGTTGAGATCGTCGAGCGCCTTGAAGGCATTGTCGGCCTGCGTGCGCATGCCCACCACGTCGTCGCGCGACACCGCGTCGGAGAAGCTGTCGAGCTTGGTCTGCAGATCGTCCATGGCCTGGTTCACCTGCGACATGTACTGGCGCCGGTCCAGCTGGTCCTGATCGCCCCTCGAGCCTTGCTGGGCGCATCCCGCAAGCGCGGCGATCATCAGCACGCCTGCACAGGCAACGGCGATGACTTTGGCGATGTTCTTTCGTTTCATATCGTATCTGCTCCTTGCTTGAAGTTCGAAACTGGAAAGTCAGTGTCTCTTCGCCGAAACGAGCGCTCTGCTCGCTTCGAATCAGATGCTAGGCGACCGCAAGCCGCCACTCCCGCGCATACCAGAGAGGATCGCGCGCCCAAACCGCCAAAGACGCGGTCTGCGCGGTTCCCGGCTTGCTCGGATCCGGCGGAATGGGGGGATCCGTCGGCGGGTCCGTCGGCGTGGAGGGATCCGTCGGCGGGTCCGGCGTGTCAGGAGGATCGGGCGTTTCAGGCGTCGTCGGAGTGGTCGCCGGCTCGTCGGTGGAAGGCTCGACGGGGTTCTCGTCGGTCTCGTCGCCGGAATCGTCGCTTGAATCCGAATCGTCGGACCACGAACCGCCCACATGGTAGGTGGAATCCGAGTACGTCTGGTATGCGGGATCGCCCGCCTCGGGGAATTCCTCGAGCGGCTGGCCCTCAAGAGCCGCGCTCATGAAGTTGCGGAACACGTCCGCAGCCGTGTTGCCGCCGATCGAGACGGTGTTGCTGGGATCGCCCAGCCAGATGCCCACCGAGAGCTGGGGCGTGATGCCGCAGAACGTGAGGTCTTTGTAATCGCTGCTCGTTCCCGTCTTGCCGGCGGCGGTCTGCCCGCTGGGCAAGGCGGCTGACCTGCCCGTGCCGCCGGTGATGACGCCCTTCATGACCTGAGTGGCCGCATGGGCGACCTCGGACGAGATGACCTGCTCGCCGGCTGGCTGGGTGTTGTCGTAGATGACGTCGCCCTTGCTGTTGAAAATCTGCAGGATGGGCTCGGCGTCGTAATGCGTTCCGCCGTTGGCGATGGCGGCGTACGCGTCGGCCATGTCGAGCATCGTGACGTTGTACGTGCCGAGCGTGAGCGTGGGGTCCGTTTCAGCCAAAGGCGACGTGATTCCCATGCGCTTCGCCACCTCGTACACCTTGTGGGTTCCCATCGACATCTCGAGCCGCACGAAGCCCGTGTTGGACGACACGGCGAACGCTCCGGCGATGCTGCGCGTGCCGTAGCTGGCGTTGCCCGAGTTGTGCAGGGGCTGGCCGTACCCCTGGATCTCGGCCGGAGAGGAGCAATCGACCGTCGTCTTGTTCGGGTCGATGCCCGCCTCGAGCGCCGCGATGAGCGTGAAGGTTTTGAACGAGGACCCGCACGGGCGGCCGCCGTTGGTGCCCTCGCCCGTTGCCAGGTTGACCTGGCTGGCGCTGTAGTCCTTGCCGCCCACCATCGCTTTGACGTGCCCGTTGTCGGGATCGATGGCCACGATGGCGGCCTGCACCGCATCGGGCAGCGTGGCCTCCTTCGCCGCAGCCGCCGCCTCGGCCGCCTGCTGCGTCGTCGGGTCGATGGTGGTGACGACCTTGAGGCCGCCCTTGAACACCTCGTTCGTGGAGTACTTGTACTTGCCGTCGGCATCCGTCAGCGTCTCGCGCACGTAGCTGGTGAAGTACGGATACAGGTAGATGCCGTCGCTGGAAGGTATCGTCTGGTTGAGCGTTATGGGCTCGGCCTGGGCAGCGTCGTGCTCCTCCTGCGATATGTAGCCGTTCGAGAGCATGCGGTCGAGCACGACGTTGCGCCGCTTGAGGCTGTTCTCGGGATTGTCGATGGGGTTGTTGTACGTGGGCGACTGGGGGATGCCGATGAGCGTGGCCGCCTCGGCCAGCGTGAGATCGGTCGCATTCTTGGAGAAGTAGCGCTGGGACGCGGCCTGGATGCCGTAGGCGCCCGAGCCATAGTTGATGGTGTTCAGGTACATGAGCAGTATCTCGTCCTTGGAGTACATCTCCTCCAGCTTGACGGAAAGGTACATCTCGCGCACCTTGCGCTTGATGGAGATGTCGTCCATCTCCTCGGAGAGGATGGTGTTGCGGACGAACTGCTGCGTGATGGTGGACGCGCCTTCCAGCTCGCCTCCGGTGATGTTGTTCACAAGGGCGCGCCCGATGCCGGTGATGTCGAAGCCGCCGTGCTCGTAGAAGCGCTCGTCCTCGGTGGCGACCGTGCCTTCCAGCACGTACTGGCCGACCTGGTCGAGCTCCACCGGCTCACGGTTCTCGAGCTGGAACTTCGCGAGCAGCGTGGTGCCGTCGCTCGCATACACCTCGGTGGGCTGCGCCGTGTTGAACGCGTCGGCATCGGTGTAGTCGGGTAGATCCTCGAGCCATGTCGAGCCGAGGGCGTAGACGCCCACGCCGCCGGCAAGGACGACGGCGGCGAGCACGGCCAAAAACGCGAGCAACCCGACGGAGGGATGCTTCTTCTTTATCCCCGGCCTGTTTTTGATAGAACGTGAAGCCACGTGACACCTCCAAAAAAACTTTGCCCATTGTAGCATCGAGGGTTGGTCCCTCTTGAAACAACACAAGTTTGTTGGAAAATGGTCATAAGGAGAAAGGCCCGGTGGCGGCCTCAATTTAGGGCCAAAACGAGCAAGAGCGCCCCCTGCGGGAAGCGCCCTTGCGCGAAATCATCCGAAGCGGCCCTTGGCTCGCGCGGCAAGGCCTTGCGAGAACCGGGCGGCCGTCAGATGGAGGCCTCGTCGTCGGCGAGCGCGCGGACGGCGAGCGCGAGCTGGACGCGCACGGCCTCACCGCCCGTGCCGCCTTCGGTGGTGCGGGCGGCCACGATGCTCTCCAGATCGAGGCAGTTCACGATGTCGGATTCGAACAGCTCGCTTTCCGCCTTGAAGTCGTCGAGCGCCAAGTCCTCCAAATCGCAGCCGCGCTGCTCGCACAGCAGCACGAGGTGCCCCACCACCTCGTGGGCCCGGCGGAACGGCATGCCCTTCTTGGCCAGGTAGTCGGCCACGTCGGTGGCTGCCAGGTAACCCTTCTTCGCCTGGGCGCGCATGCTCTCGGGCTTCACGGCCATCGTCTCGATCATGCCGGCGGCGCATACGAGGCAGTCCTCGAGCGTCTTGGCCGCGTCGATGGCGCCCTCCTTGTCCTCCTGCAGGTCCTTGTTGTACGCGAGCGGCAGCGCCTTCATGGTGACGAGCAATGCCACGAGGTCTCCCACCACGCGGCCCGTCTTGCCGCGGATGAGCTCGGCGAAGTCGGGGTTCTTCTTCTGCGGCATGATGGAGGAGCCCGTGGAGAACGCGTCGGAGAGCTCGATGAAGTCGAACTCGGCCGTGGACCACAGCACGATTTCCTCGCACAGGCGCGACAGGTGCATGCACGACACGCTGCAGGCGTAGGACAAATCGAGCAGGAAGTCGCGGTCGGACACGGCGTCGAGCGAGTTGGGGATGACGCGCGAGAAGCCCAGCTGCGCGGCCGTCATCTGGCGATCGAGCGGGTACGTGGTGCCCGCGAGGGCCGCCGCCCCCAGCGGGCTGGCGTCGGCGGCGCGGTGCGCGGCGACCAGGCGCTCGAAGTCGCGCGCGAGCATCCACACGTAGGCCAGCATATGGTGCGCGAACAGCACGGGCTGCGCGTGCTGCAGGTGCGTGTAGCCGGGCATGATGACGTCCGGGTTCGCCTCGGCCTGCGCGACGAGCGCGTGGCGAAGCGCCACGTTGGCGTGCATGAGGTCCTCGCAGCGCTGCTTGGCGAACAGGCGCGTGTCGGTGGCCACCTGGTCGTTGCGGCTGCGGCCCGTGTGCAGGCGCGCGCCGGCATCGCCGATGTCGGCGATGAGCGCGCGCTCCACGGACATATGGATGTCCTCGTCGTTGACATCGAAGACGAACTCCCCCGCCTCGATGCTGCCCTGCACGCGATCGAGCCCGCCCGCGATGGCCGCGGCGTCCTCGTCCGCGATGACGCCGGCCTTCGCCAGCATGGCCGCATGTGCCTTCGAGCCGGCGATGTCCTGTGCGTAGAGGGCCTTGTCGACCGGCAGCGACGCGCCGAAGCGCTGCGTGAACTCGCTCACGTTTTCGGTGAACCTGCCTGACCAGAGTGCCATGGATTTCCTTTCGATCGCTTCGCTTGGGCGCGTCGGGCTCTTGCCCGCAGCGGCCGGGCCCCTCGCGCCGGGGCGGGCGGCTGCCCGCTTTCGCGCGATTCCCGTGCCGCCCACCCGGTTCTACGCCAGGACGGATTCGGCTTCTTTGACGACGGCCGCGGCCCCCAGCGGGGCGACGTCCTCGTACTTGCCCTTCTTGAGCGGGCCCTGCTGCTTCTCGGCGTCGAAGAGCTCGGCCGGAGCGCCTTCCTGCCTGCGGTTCTTCGCCCAGGTCTTCGTGGACAGGCCGTGCAGCTCGATGAAGCCCTTGGCGGCCGTGCGGTCGAACGAGTCGTCCTTGTCATAGGTGGCCAGCGCGTAGTCGTACAGCGAGTAGGCGCTCTTCCGGCCGACGACCGTGCAGGAGCCCTTGTAGAACTTCAGCTTCACCGTGCCGGACAGGCAGCGCTGCGTGGAGGCCATGAACGCGTCGATGGCCTCCTTGAGCGGGGAGAACCACTGGCCGTTGTACACCGCGGTGGCCCAAGCCTGCTCCATGCCCAGCTTGTAGTGCAGCACCTCCCGCTCCAGCACGAGGTCCTCGAGCGCCTTGTGCGCCTGGATGAGGGCGAGGCCGGCCGGCACCTCGTAGCACTCGCGGCTCTTCACGCCCACGAGCCGGTTCTCGATCATGTCGATGCGGCCGTAGCCGTGCTTGCCGGCGATCTCGTTCAGCGCGTAGATGATGCCGAGGAAGCTCTTCTGGTCGCCGTTGATCATGTAGGGCAGGCCGCGCGCGAACGTGAGCTCCACGTACTCGGGCTCGTCAGGCGCCTGCATCGGGTCGTTCGTCATGGTGTAGATGTCCGCCGGCGGCTCCATCCAGGGGTCTTCCAGCACGCCGCACTCGATGGCCCGGCCCCACAGGTTGTCGTCGATGGAGTACGGCGAGGCCTTCGTGGCGGGCACCTCGATGCCGTGTTCCTGCGCCCATTCGATCTCCTCGGGCCGCGTGAGCAGGTCCCATTCGCGCACCGGGGCGAGGATCTCGATGTCGGGATCGAGCATGGTGACGCTCGACTCGAAGCGCACCTGGTCGTTGCCCTTGCCCGTGCAGCCGTGCGCGATGTACTTCGCGCCGTACTTGTGGGCCGCGTCCACGAGGTGCTTGGAGATGAGCGGCCGCGACAGCGCCGAGACCAGCGGGTACTTGTTCTCGTACATGGCGTTGGCGGCGAGCGCCTTGGCCAGGTACTCCTTGGCGAACGTGTCCCGCATGTCCACCACGAGGCAGTCGAGCGCGCCGGACTTCAGCGCCTTCTGCTTGATCTTCTCAAGCCCCTCGTGCTCCTGCCCCACGTCGCCCACTACCGCGATGACGTCGACGCCCTTGTTCTCCTGAAGCCACTTGATGCAGCACGACGTGTCGAGGCCGCCCGAGTACGCCAGAACCGCTTTTTCCTTCTGATCAGCCATGATGAATACCCTTTCTTGCTTTTTGCTTGTATCTGGACGATGCCCGGATCTCCGATGCGGATACAGGTGGGCCTTGGATCCGCATCGTCTTCGAAGACGTGCGGATACACGGGTTCCCGTGCGCATCGCGGCTTTTCGCGACGGCGTGAGCGCCGGGCGGCTCTCACGACTTCATGCTGCTCGGCAGCGTTGGGGAGGTGGAGGGAGAAAAGCGTCCCTCGCAAGAAGAATAGACGACTAACGTCGTCGCAGTCGGTCGATGGCGCGCTCAACTTCGACGGCAGCCTCGGGGCTCTCCGCCGCGATCATGATCGTGTTGTCGCCGGCCACTGTTCCGAGGGCACCGCGCAGGCTGGCCTTGTCGAGCGCAGCAGAGACGCCGGCGGCTCCGCCGGAAAACGTCTTCACTACGACCATGTTGCCTGCCACGTGTACCTCTTCGACCAATTCGGATACCATCCGCTGAAGCCGCATCTCCTCCGGGAGCACGTAATAGCCCTCGCGCGACTTCACCAGACCCATGTCCATGATGTCGCGGGAGATCGTAGCCTGAGTGCACTCGTACCCAGCGGCCTGCAGCTGGTTTGCAAGATCCCGCTGCGTCTTGACGCTGCATTCGCGGATGATGTCGCGAATGACGTCGTGCCGTTGTTGACGTTTCCTCATGCCCGATACTCTCTGCTCCGAGAACCAGCGCAAACGGTTCAGCTCACGTCCATTCGCTCGGAGTATGCAGAAAACCGCAAACTCTTGGCGAAAATATGCATTGCATAGTACCGCATGCCGGGGTGTTTGGCAGCCAGAATCTCAAAAATCAAAAAAGTTTCCGGCGAACGCCGGCGCCGGAGAGCCTTTGGACGAGAAGCGCCGCCGGCGCGGCGGCCCGCTCGGGGCCGGCCGCGCCGGCGTTCGGGAGGGGGCGTTCGGCTAGTCCCCGAGCGAGGCCATGCCGTCGCCCACGGTGTCGGCGCCGGAGGCGTAGGTATGGCAGTTGTCGCACGCTTCCGATATGCCGCCCAGCTGCTCGGGCGTGTAGTCGGCGCTGCCGCCGTGGATGGGATCGTACGGGTTCCAAGGGCCCAGGTTCTCGAAGGAGGCCTTCCCCGCCTCGTCCACGGCCGGCCCCTCGGCGTAGGCGGTCAGCTCGGGCGCGTTGCCGTCGAGCTTGGGGCCGACGCCGATGACGCCGTTCACGGCGTTTTCGGCGGCCGTGTAGCCGAACGTGATGGCACGGCCGATGGAGGTGCCGGGGATGTGGCGCGGGTAGTTCCCCGAGAAGAAGCTGCCGCTTGCGTTTCCGCAGGCGAAGAGCCCAGGAATAGGTTCGTCGTTCGTGTCGAGCACGCTGCAGTTCCCGTCGATGCACAGTCCTCCGGTGGTGGCGAGGATGTTGCTGTTCGTGGTGAACGCGAACAGGCGCGAGCCCGTGAAGGGCAGCGTGACCGCAAGGTCGCGGTCGAAGTCCGCGTCGCGGCCGGCCTGGAAGAACGACGCGTAGCGCTCGAGCGTGGCGGCAAGCCCGTCCGCGTCGATGCCCGCGGCCTCGGCCAGCTCCTTGGCCGTGGGCGCTTCGAACAGCCAGCCCTTCTGCTTGAATTCGTCGAGCGCATCCTCCATGCCCTCGTACATCGTCTCATCGAAGATGTACCAGCAGTTCTTCCCGTAACCCGGCTGCGCGTTCTGCGCGTTGGACACCACCTGGAAGGGGGCGTCTTCGCGCACGAAGCGGTTGCCGCGGCCGTTGACCAGGATGCCGAAGTACACGGCGTTCCAGGTGCGGAAATCCGCGAAGGAGTCCGGCGTGCCCCAGCGGAAGTTCATGACCGGATGCGGCACGGGGTCCATCTGGGCGCCGATGGCGAGTCCCATCATGTGGCCGTCGCCCGTGGTGCCCCAACCCGGGTTCCACCAGCTTGAATGCGCGTAGTCCTCGGGACGGGTCCACGCCTGCATCATCTCGGGGTTGCAGTCGTAGCCGCCCGTGGCCATGATAACGCCCTTGGCCGCGTTCGCCTTGAAGTAGCCGGACTCGTCGCGCGCGACGACGCCCGTCACGGCGCCGGAATCGTCGGCCACCAGCTGCACGGCGGGCGTGGAGAACCTCAGGTCGACGGTGTCGTAGGCGTTCTTCGCCACGTCCTGCATCTCGAGGCACACGTAGATGCCCGAGAGGCCCGAGCGCACGCCGGCGTCCGGGGGAAGCGCGGGCGAATCGTAGAAGCCCAGCTCGGTGTCGATGAGCGGGGTCATCGCGGGGAACCCGCACGAGGACGGCGCCTGCTCCACCTTCGTGATCACGAAGCCGTTCGCGCCCTTGTCGAGTATCTTCTGCCAGAAGTCCGTCGCCTCGCCGGAGCGGTCGACGTAGGTGCGCGCAGGCTCGGGGCGCGTGCGGTAGTACGCCGAGCGGTATATCTCGTCGAGGAGCGCCGCCTTGTCGATCTCGGTGCCCTCCTGGCAGCTGGCGCCCACGGCGCCGAAGCACTCGAAGCAGCCGCGGCCCTTGGTCATCTTCTCGAGTATCAGCACCTTGGCGCCCATGTCGGCCGCCTTGAGTCCCGCCATGAGGCCGCCGACGCCCGCGCCCACGACCACCACGTCGAAGTCCTCCTCGTGCTGGATGTCGCTTGCGGGGATCTCGCGCGCCTCGTACGCCACGGGGCCACGCGGGCCGGGGCACGCCTCTTTGCGCGCGGGCATCAGGTTGACGCCGTCCTGGTAGATGTTCTGGTACGCGGCGTCCGATCCGTCCGCCGACGATGCCGGCGAATCGCCCGCTCCGGTTTCCGCCGCAGGGGCGCAGGCCGTTCCCACCACGCCCATGCCGGCCACGGCCGCCGTCACAAGGGCCCCCTTCATGAAGCTCCTGCGCGAAAAAGCGCCGCGCTCGTTCGATGCTGTTGCCATCGTTGTTCCTCCTCCGTGCGTTCCTCTTCCTTCCCTTTTGTGTACGCTGTACACAAAAGGGAAGTATACGCTGTATACTTCTTGTGCGCAAGATGGAAACCGCACGCGCCTCGCGCCTGGCGCCGCGTGATCTGCTAGCATCGTCGGAAACCGAGAAACAACCCCTCCGCACGGTAAGGGAACCGCACATGCCGCAGAACAGCCCCGCTCCCCGCAATGCCTCGGATCAACGCCTGAACCGCGAGATCATCCTGGCGCAGGCGCTTCTGATGGCGGACGAGCAGGGCCTTGAGAACCTGTCCGTGCGCAAGCTCGCCGGAGCCTTGGGCAAGACGGCGATGTCGCTGTACCGGCACTTCGATTCGATGGACGAGATACGGCAGGGCATCGTGGCCCTCGCGTTTCGCGAAGTGGACACCG
This sequence comes from uncultured Eggerthellaceae bacterium, assembly GCA_958454405.1. Taxonomy (GTDB): domain Bacteria; phylum Actinomycetota; class Coriobacteriia; order Coriobacteriales; family Eggerthellaceae; genus Enteroscipio. Next base: position 15,009 of record CAUEBO010000023.1, read on the forward strand.
CGCCCGTGCCCGGCGAGCGCTGGGACGACACCGTCCGGCGCACCACCGCCTCGATCAGACAGATGGAATTGAACCACGCGCGCGCCCATCTGTACCTTGCGGAGGGCAGCGCCTGGGACCCGCAGCTGCGCGAGCACACCGACCGCGTCCAGAAGCTCCATCGCGAGCAGGGAATACCGGAGGACATCCTGAAGCGGGCGTGGCGCATCATCGACGCGTTCCTCTCGGGATTCATCGTCAACGAGCTCCAAGAGCTGGAGCATGAGGCGCCCGCGCCCGCCGACGGCGGGCCGGACTGGATCGAAACCGCCTCGGGCGCCTACTCGGAGCAGGCGTTCCGCGACGGCATCGAGATCATCATCGCGGGCATCCGGGGGCTCGCGGCCCCCGACCCGTGCGAATGGCGCACGCCCGAAGACGCGGGGCGCTAGGCCGACGCGAGCAGCCCCTCAAGCCTCTCGGCCAGCACATCCACGTCTTCCTTCGAGCACACGAGCGGCGGCAGGAAGCGCAGCGTCCGCGGCCCGGTGAAGTTGAGCAGAAGCCCCGCGTCGAGGCCGCGCGCCACCACATCCGGCGCGCTTAGGCCCTCGTCGAGATCGGCCGCCACCATGAGGCCGAGCCCGCGCACCTCGACGACGCCGGGCAGCAGCGCGAGCCGCTCGCGCAGATGCGCCCCCACCCGCTCGACGTTCGACGCCACGTCCTCTGCGGCCAGGGCCTCGATGGTCGCGCCGGCCGCCGCGACCGCCAGGCAGCTGCCGCCGAACGTGGAGCCGTGGTCGCCCGGCTCGAAGGAGTCGGCCACTTCGGCGCGCGCCGCGCACATGCCCATGGGAAAGCCCGAGGCGACGCCCTTGGCGATGGTGACCGCATCAGGCGTCACGCCGAAGTGCTGGAAGCCGAAAGGATAGGTTCCGCACCGGTACATGCCGCACTGGATCTCGTCGCACACGAGCAGCGCGCCCGTCTGGCGCGTGAGGCGCCGGGCGGCTTGGAGGAACTCGGCCGTGCAGGGATGCACGCCGCTTTCGCCCTGCACGCATTCCACCACGACCGCGCACACGGCATCGCCTTGGCGGGCGAACAGCTCCTCGAGCGCGGCGACGTCGTTGATGGGCGTGCGGACGAAGCCGTCGGGCAGCGGCTGAAAAGCCTCCTGCTTCGCCGGCTGGGCCGTCGCTGCGAGCGTTGCGAGCGTGCGCCCGTGGAAGCTGGCATCGAGCGTGACGATGAGGCGCGGGGCCGCGTCCATGGCGGCCCGCTGGGCGGCATCATCGCCGCCTTGCTCCGCGGCGCGCGCGGCGGCGCGCTTCTTGGCGTGCAGACGCGCCAGCTTGAAGGCGCATTCGTTGGCCTCGGCCCCCGAGTTCGCGAAGAAGCTTCGCCACGGGATGCGCTCGTCCTGGGGCACGCAGGCGTTCAGCAGGTCGGACACGGCGCGGGCCACTTCGCCGCGGCGCTCGATGTAGTAGTAGTTGCTCACGTGCACGAGCGTGTGCGCCTGTTTTTGGAGGGCGGACACGAGCGCCGGATGGCAGTGCCCGAGGCTCACGGCTCCCACCCCCGACACGAAATCGAGGTACGTGCGGCCCTCGGAGTCCTCGACCTCCATGCCGCGGCCCCGGACCAGCTCCACGGGCTTGCGGGCGTACGTGCCCATGACGTATTCCGATTCAAGCTGCCGCTCTCCGTTGAAGTCCATTGCGCTCCCTCTTCCGTCGTGCTGTCGTCTTCGGTTTTGCAACCCCGCCCTTATCGGCCGGCGCGCGCCGTCTCGGCGCTCGCCGTGCCGCCCGAAGCCGCGCCGTTCGCTCCGGCGGCCTGGCGGTTCTCGAGCAGCTTGGAGGCGAAGTTGCCCAGCGGGTGCGCGTCGAACTTGCACGCCTCCTCGGTGGAATGCATGGTGGTGCCCACGCCCGTGCTGGTAAGGAGCTCGAGCAGAAGCGAATGCGGCGTGGTCCCGTTGATGATGTGGGCGCGGAACACGCCGGCCTCGAGCGCGTGGATGCACGACTTCAGCTTCGGGATCATGCCGGTGGACACGATGTTGTTCTCCACCATGTACTGAGCCTCGAACAGCGTGAGGTTCGAGATGAGCGACTCCTTGTTCTCGAAGTTCTCGTACAGGCCGTCCACGTCGGTGAGGAACACCACCTTGTGGGCGCCGATGGCGGCGGCGACGTGTCCGGCCACCATGTCGGCGTTGACGTTGTAGAAGCCGCCGTCCTCCCCGAGCGCCACGGACGCGACCACGGGGATGTAGTCGCCCTCCACGAGATCGTCCAGCAGGGGCCGGTTGATACGCGTGATGCGGCCGACGCGGCCAAGCTGGGGCGAGGCCTGCTCCGCCACGATGACGCCGGCGTCCGCCCCGCTCACCCCGACTGCGAAGTTGCCGTGCTCGTTGAGCGCGGCGACGAGCTCCTGGTTCACCGTGCCCATGAGCACGGTGCGCACGACGTCCATCGCCTCGGGCGTGGTGACGCGCTGGCCGTCCTTGAACTCGACCGGCAGCTCCATGCGGTCCATGGCCGCCGTGATGGCGTTGCCGCCGCCATGCACGATGACGGGGTTCACGCCGACGATCTTCAGCAGCACGATGTCGCTCATCACGTCGGCGCGCAGCCGCGCGTCCACCATAGCCGAGCCGCCGTACTTGATGACGACGGTCTTGCCGGTGATGTTCTTGATCCACGGAAGCGCCTCGACGAGCACTTCCGCGGCCTTGTGCGATACGCCCTTCGGGCGCGTGTCCTTCGCGTATTTCATGATCGATAGTCTCCGTTGATCGTGATGTACTCGTGCGTGAAGTCGCACGTCCATACCGTCGTTTCCGCGTCACCTGCGCCCAGGTCGATGTCGATGACGATCTCGGGGCGCTCGAAGCGCCTCAGGGCCTCGTCCTCGTCGAACGCGACGGTAAGGCCGCCGCGGCACACGGGCATGCCCATGATGTCGATGGCGGCGTCCTCTTGGCGGAAGGCCGCGCCCGACTTGCCGATGGCCGCCGCAATGCGGCCCCAGTTGGCGTCGCGGCCGCACACCGCCGTTTTGACGAGCGGGGAGTTCGCCACGGCGCGCGCCGCCCGGTCGGCGTCCTCGTCCGTGGCCGCGCCGGCCACGTTCACGGTGACGAGCCGCGTGGCCCCTTCCCCGTCGGCGGCCATCTGGCGGGCGAGGTCCTCGCAGACGGCGGCGAGCGCTTGCTCGAACAGCTGGAACGCCGGGCCGCCCGGCTGGAAGGGGGGCGCGCCCGCCGGTGCGGCGGCGCCGCTGGCCAGCAGGAAGCATGAGTCGTTCGTGGACGTGTCCGAATCCACCGTGACCTTGTTGAAGCTCGCGCCCACCGCACGGCCAAGCGCCGCGCGGAGCGCGTCGGGCAGCACGGGAGCGTCGGTGGTGATCACGGCTATCATCGTGGCCATGTCCGGCATGATCATGCCGGAGCCCTTCGCCATGCCGCCGACCGCGAACGTGCAGCCGTCGTAGCCGACGCCGTCGCCTGAGAAAGCCACGGCGGCCTCCTTGGGACGCGTGTCGGTGGTCATGATGGCCCGGGCGGCGTCGCGGCCGCCCGCGGCGGAAAGCGCCGCGACGGCGGCGGGGGCGGCCGATTCGAACGGCTGCACGGGCAGATGCACGCCGATGACGCCCGTCGAAGCCACGAGGACCTCCTCGGGCGGACAGCCGAGCGCCTCTCCCACGATGCGCGCCGTCTCGCGGGCGACGTCGATGCCGCGCTGTCCCGTGGCGGCGTTCGCGTTGCCCGAGTTGACGACCACGGCGCGCGCCGTGCCGTAGCCCTGGCCGTCCAAATGCTCGCGGGACACGGCCACCGGGGCGGAGCAGAACACGTTCTTGGTGAACACCGCAGCGCAGGCGCACGGCTCGTCCGCCGCGACGAGCGCCATGTCGAGGCGCCCGGGCTCTTTGCGAAAACCGGCGCGGACGCCTGCGGCCGCGAAGCCGCGCGCGGTGGTCGCGCCGCCGTTCGGCACGGGAGGCAGCAGCGCCGCGCGCCGTCCCGGAGCGCGCAGCGGGGCGACGTCCGCAGGCAGAGCGCCCCCTTCTGGCTCGATGTCGTGCTCGGTCATGGCAGCTTCCTTCTCGTCGTAGGTCAGTCTCGTCTCGCAGCTGGGCCGGAAGAGCGCTACACGGGCACCGCAGCCCGATCGAAGCCCGCGCGCTCCGGCAGTCCCAGCACGGCGTTCGCGCATTGCATGGCCTGGCCAGCCGCGCCCTTCCCCAGGTTGTCGATGGCGCACACGGCGATGAGCATGCGGGCGCGGGCGTTGACGGCGAGTCCGATGTGCGCATGGTTCGTCCCCGCAACCGACGAGGTGCGGGGCATCGCGCCGGCGTCCAGCACGTGCACGAACGGACGGTCGCAGTAGAACGCGCGGTAGCGCTCGACGAAGGCCTCTGCATCGGAAGGCGCATCGGCGGCAAGCGGGACGTTGACGGTGGAGAGCAGCCCGCGCTTCGCCGGAGCGAGATGGGGCGTGAACACGAGGCGGTCCTCCAAGCCGAGGATCTGCTCGATCTCAGGCGTATGGCGATGCGTCGCCACGCCGTACGCTTCGAAGTTCTCGTCGGCGAAGCAGTAATGCGTGCGCGCCGAAGCCTTCTTGCCGGCTCCCGTCACGCCCGATATCGCATCGGCCACCACGACGCCGTCCGGCGCAGCCAAGCCCGCGCGCAGGGCGGGAGCCGCCGCGAGCGACGTGGCCGTGGGATAGCAGCCGGCGCATGCCACGAGCACGCCCTCGCCCTTCGCGCGCGCAGCCGCGGCGCGCTCCAGATCGGCCGGGAAGAGCTCCGGCAGGCCGAAGGCGGCTTTCGCGAGCAGGCCGGTCGCCGTATGCTCTGCGGCGTACCACCGTTCGTAGACGGCAGGGTCCTTCAGGCGGAAGTCCGCCGACAGATCGACGACCGTCTTCCCGCTTTCGACGAGCCGCGGGGCCATGGAGAGCGCGGCCGTATGCGGCACGGCCAGGAACACGAGATCGCATTCGTCGAGCATCGGATCGCCGTGCGAGGAGAAGACCAGGTCGGTCGCGCCGATGAAGCCGGGGTACTCCGAGGCCACCGGCGTGCCCGCCAGCTCGTTGGAGGTGACGACGGCAAGATCGAGGTCGGGATGGCGCAGCGCGAGCCTGGTCAGTTCGATGCCGGCGAACCCCGCCGCCCCTACGATACCCGTCGTGATGGCCATGTGATCCCTCGCTTGTCGTCGCGCCGGGCGTGCGCGCCCGGCTTGCCGGGGCGCGGGGAGGCTCGAAAATCGTGCATCTGCACAAAACTGCGCCGCGGCATCGTTGTTCTCCATCCTAAGAAAGAAAGCCCCGTTTGGCAAGGCGCGCGACGAAATAGTTACACGAATCGACGGCGCCCGCGCCCGGCTCGCAGCCGGGCAGCCTTCAGCTGGGATCCGACCTTCGCAGAAACGGCGCCGCACGACGAAGGCCGCTTCATCAGCCGCAAGCCAGCATCGATGCGAGCTCGATCGGGATCGTCCGCCGCCGGACCGGCGATGGGCGGCGGACGATGTGCGGCGGCATGCCGACGATGTGCCGACGGCATCCGGCACCGAGCGCTTCAACGGCGGGTTGCGGACGGCGGCTCAACGCCGAAGCCCCAATGCTGCTTCGGCGGCGAAGGTGTCTTATTCCGGTATGAAAACCGGGGCCGGTACGTACGAGCCGCGATTGATTCTCGTTCGAAGCAGGTCGAACAGGCTTTTCGTCGAAGCGCACTCGACTCCGGTTGGCTTTGCGCCGCAGTATCTCACCTCGGTTTTGGCCCTGGCCGATCCGCCTCCATGGCGCCGGCTGGTCTTTCGAAGGAATCCGGCCCACACCGCAGATGACCGAAAACACGGTCGAATGTGCAGTCGCCGAGCGCGAAACCGGCCACGCGAATTCCGCGACCAGGCGTTTTGCACGACCAAGGCGTGCGAAGGGCGCGGATCGGCCCCGCAGACTGCACATTCGACCGCATTTTCGGTCATGTTTGATTTTGCCCGATGCCGGCTGTCTTTGGGAAAGACCCGTCGCTCTTGCGAAGATGCTCCCGTCCAGTGAAGCAGCCTCCCGTTCAATCCCATCGCAAGCGGATCGACTCGAAGGCTGCGCACATCGGTGCGCGTCAACGGCGGTTTGGCAGCGCAAGGCCGTCCCGATGGCGAAAAGCACTCGAATCCGGAACCTCGGGACGCCCTTCCGCGGCGGGTTGCGTGCGGCGGATGCACGTCGCGCCCAGCATCGGACGGCCGTGGAACGAGCCGAATCGAACGAAACCATGGCGATATGGAAAAAAGGGCGAAACGGGGATGCAGAAAGGGTATGGTATGCAGAGCATTATTCTCAGCCATCGATCCACACGGTTCAGGAGCGTGCACCATGAACGACGCAGCCTTCGCGCCCCGAACGGCCGACACGGCCGCCCCCGAGGCGCAGCCCGCGCGCGAGAGCAACATCGACGCCATCGTGGCGTATTTCGAAAGCGGCATCAAGCCCGCAGATGCACCGGGAGAGCTGGGCATCGAGCTCGAGCACATCATCGTGCACGACGATCTGAGCCCGGTATCGTACAGCGGCGAACATGGCGTGGCCTGGGTGCTGAGCCAGCTGCAGGCCGAGTACCCGCGCACGACCGTCGACCCGCACGGAGACCTTTTGGGCGTCGAGCGGGCAGGCGAGGCGGTGACCATCGAACCGGCCGCCCAGCTGGAGTTGTCGGCGGGCCCGTTCGCCGACCTCCCTTCGGCCTGCTCGACGTTCGAAGCGTTCGAGCGCCGGCTCGAACGCATCCTGGCGCCCGTCGGCGAGCGGGCCCTGACCGTGGGCTACCATCCCACGGCCGCGGCGCGCGACCTCGAGCTCATCCCGAAGCGCCGCTACCAGTTCATGAACATGTACCTGGGCGCGAAGGACCTGTACGGCCCGTGCATGATGCGCGGGAGCGCCTCGACGCAGGTGTCCATCGACTACACGAGCACGGCCGACTGCCTGCGCAAGCTGCGCTTGGCGTTCGCGCTCGTGCCCGTGCTGTCGCTCATCTGCGACAACGCGCCGGTGTTCGAGGGCGCGAAGCGCGAGCGCAAGCTCGTGCGAACGGCCATCTGGCAGCATGTGGACGAAGACCGCTGCGGCCTCGTGCCCGACGTGCTCGACCCGGATTTCGACCTGCGCCGCTACGCCGCCTACATCCTGGACGCCCCCGCCATCCTCGTGCCCTGCCGCAAGGAGCAGTGGTGCTATTCCGACCGCACGTTCGGCGCCATCTACGCGGAACGCACGATGACGCGCGCCGAGGTGGAGCACGCGGTGTCGATGTTCTTCACCGACGTGCGCCTGAAGACCTACGTCGAGATACGCCCCGCCGACGCGATGCCCATCCCCTATGTCATCGCCTACGCCGCGCTGATCAAAGGGCTGTTCTACGATCCCGCGAGCCTCGATGCGCTCGACCGCCTGTTCGCGTCCGTCCGCAGGCCGGACTTCGAGGAGGCGAAGGACGCGCTCATGGCGTCCGGCTACGATGCGGTGGTGTACGGGAAGCCCGCCGCGGCGCTGTGCGACGAGGTGGTTGCCATCGCCCAGCGCGGGCTGGACGATGCCGACCGGACGTTCCTGGAGCCCCTCGCCCAGCTGGTCGCGCGCCGCGTCACGCTGGCCGACCTGGCCGAAGCCGAGCAGGAGCGCGCAAGGTGAACAACGAGAACCGCATGGTGAAGGTGGCGTACCGGGGGTACTTCGACGACGGGGCCACGTTCATCGACCAACGGGAGCAGCCCATCGAGTTCCCCTGCGTCGACGGATGGATGCCTCCGGCGTTCATCGAGACGGTGCGCGATATGGCCGTAGGCCAGACGCGGCAGGTGCGCGTCGGCGCGGACGAAGCGTACGAGGAGCGCACCGACGAGCGGGTGATGGAGATCGAGCGCGCGAAGATCCCCGACGGCGTGAGGCTCGTCGTGGGCGAGATGGTGAACCTCGAACAGCCCGACGGGCAGACCTTCCCCGCGCGGCTCGTGGAGCTGGACGATGAGCGGGCCGTGTTCGACCTGAACCACGAAGCCATAGCCAAGGCCCTCAACTTCGAGATCACGCTGCTGGACGTCTACGACCTCCCGAACCGCTAGGAAGGCGCGCCCCGCAGCGGCCGGTTCACGAACTTGTGGCGACTTGGAGCAAGTTTGCCTGCAGGGAAGCCGGGTGTCGGGGCCTCGGGTAGACTGGGAGCATCGCTTTTCTATCGACAAGGAGCTTTTCATGAGCAACGAAGGCAAGAAGGTCAAGGTCCACTACACGGGAACGCTCGACGACGGCAAGAAGTTCGATTCGTCGCACGACCGCAACGAGCCCATCGAGTTCGTCTGCATGGCCGGCCAGATGATCCCCGGGTTCGACAACGCCGTGAAGGACATGGCGCAGGGCGAGACCAAGACCGTACACATCCCCGCCGCTGAAGCGTACGGCGAGCGCGACGAGGACATGGTGCAGCAAGTGCCCCTGTCGCAGATACCGAACGGCGACGAGCTGCCCGTCGGGCAGACCGTGTACATGATGGGCCCGGGAGGCCAGCCCTTCCCCGTGTTCGTGCGCTCCATCGAAAACGGCGTTGCGACGTTCGACATGAACCACGAGCTGGCAGGCCAGGACCTCAATTTCGAGATCACCCTCGTCGAGGTCGCCGACTAGCCGCAAGACTCGGGCCCGGACGGGCCCCTGGACCGACCGCCCTTCGAAAACGCGAACGCCGCCGAACCGTGCAGGTTCGGCGGCGTTCCGCTTTTCTCGGCATGCGCAGGCCGCGCCTAGCGCGCCGAGGGAAGCGCGCCGCGCTCGATGAGCCGGCACAAAGCGCTGCTCGCCTGCTCGCCGCCGATGCCCAACCGATCGAAGCGCCTCGCCAGCTCGAGGCAGTACGACAGATCCTCGAGCGGCAACGACGCCAACGCCGCCACGGCCCGCTCGTTCAACATGCTCATGTCATCGACCTCCTTTCCTTCGCCGGTACCAGCATATCGGCGCGAAGGGCCGATCGGCTTGGACGATGCGACAAAACGCCCCCTGCCGTCTTGTCGCATCGGACGAAACCGCGAAGGGCGTTAAGGCGCGAGGAAGACGAGGGCCAGAAAGCGCGCGAGCTCGCGGTCGGTGGCCTCGGGCATCCCGACGACCCCCTTCAGCTTGCGCAACCGGTAGCGGACGGTGTTGGGATGCTGGTAGAGCATCTCGGAAGCGGCGCGCACGTCTCCGGCCGCGCGTGCGAACGCTTCGGCGGTGGGAAGCAGCTCGGCGTCGTTCTCGGCGTCGTGCGCCTCGATGAGGCGGCGCTGCTGGACGCAGATGCGCGAGAACAGCCGGTCGGCGCTCGCCGCAGCCCCGAACGCGCGCTCTCCGAGGTCGCGCCACCGCACGGTCGCCGCCGGACCGCCGGCGGCGCAGTCGAGGGCCGCGAGCGCCTGGCGGATGGCAAGGTCGCCGTCGGAGAGCGGCACCTCCTCGCTCACGCCCACATGCATCAAGCCCATGGCCTCGATGGCCGAGACGAGGGCGGCTTCCGATCTCGCCTGGCCGTCGATGGGGGGCCGGGCATAGGACGCGAACGCGAGCAGGCGATCGTGATGGCGCAGCGCACAGGCCGTCTCGACGCTGCCCCACGTCTGTTTGAACGATGAGACGATGCCGGAGAGCCCGTCCAGGGAAGCGTAGAGCGAGCATTCGTCTGCGCCGCTCGGGCGCACGGCGACGCATTGCAGCGCCGCGCCGGTGGCATGGGCCACGTTGTACAGCGCGGCGCGCACGTCGGCGGGTCCGCGCGAAGACAAGAGGCCGTCGACGAGCCTCCCCTTGTCGGACTGCTCCTTGTCGCGTCGAATGAGATCGAGGGCCTGGTAGGCGATGACCTCATGGTAGTCGCCCTCGTAGACGAACACCGGGACGCCCACGTCGGAGCTGGCCGCAAGGACGCGCGGGCCGACGGAGGCGTACATAGTCTTGACGGCCACGGCGGACACGTTGCGCTCGAGCATCGCGAGCAGCGACGCCTCGGCCAAGGCGGGATCTTCGCGCGCGAACCCGAGGTTCGACACGATGAACTCGCCCGGCAGGAAATCGGAGTACGCCGCCTCGTCGGGCCCGTGGTCGAGGATGCCGACGTTGACCACCCGACGGGCGGCATGCCCCGGACAGGGGGCAGCGAGCCGCACCTGCCTGAACGCAGGAAGCGCGATGATGTCGGCCACGGTGATCACGATGCCCTCCCCTCCGCCGTCACGCTCGACGACGCCCTGCATCATACGACGGGCGGCGGCGGGAGTCCAGCGCACGCGCCGCGCAGGCAAAATCAGGCGAAAGCGAAGCGGTTCGCCCCTGCGGGCGAAGCCCGCAGGAGGGGCGCGCAGGTTGGACGGGATGAGAGCGGAGCGATGCATCCCTGCGGGCTTCGCCCGCACATTCGCGCACAGGTTGGCGCAGCAAGTCAGCGAGAAGCGCCCCGGTGCCGGAGATCGTGGGGATGGCGGAGGCGTGGCGTGCCTTGGCACGCGAGCCTCCGGCATCGCCGCGAGATCCGGTGCTGGGGCACTTCGCAGCGTCGGCCGGTGCCGGCGGCTGGCAAGCCGTCGGCACCTAGTTGGCGTACATGCTGGCGTAGGGACGCGACGACGCCGGCTTCAGGCGGAAGAAACCCGCTCCCGTGGCCTCGACAGGCGCGTCGAGCTCAGCGGCGAAGCAGTCGTTGTAGCGGCCGAGCAGCGTGCTCAGCACGGCCCGATCCTGTGCGTCGACAGGTTCTTGCACGAGGCCGGACGGGATGCCCCCGTCGGCTATCTCGTGCTTGAGGTACATCACGCCGCCGTGCATGCCGGTGGCCAGGTAGGCTCCGGGCTTGCCAAGCAGGACGATGACGCCGCCGGCCATGTACTCCCCCAGAAAGCTCCCCGCATCGCCGCCGACGACGATGGCGGGGCAGTGGTTCTCGAACTGCTTCATGTGGATGCCGACGCGCCAGCCGCACCCGTCGCGCACGAATATCTGCCCTCCGCGCATGCCGTAGCCGGCCGCGTCCCCGCAACGGCCGTGCACGACGACGCACCCTTCGTTCATCGTGTTGCCGATCTGGTCCTGGGCGTTGCCGAACACCTCGATCTCGCCGCCGTCCATGTAGCAGGCCATGTCGTTGCCGGGCACGCCGTGGATCTTGAGCGTTTTGCCTGCAGGCATGCCGCAGCCCAGATAGCGCTGGGCGAACGCTTCGCGTATCTCCACGACGTCGGCTACGCGCAGGGCCTCCCGCACGATCTCGTTCGCCTCGGTGAAATGGTCCGTGCCGAGCCTGACGGCGACGGCCCCGTCTCCGATGCGCTCGATCGCGCGACCGCCGGCCTCTCCGGGCCGCGCCTCGCAAGCCTCGTTCGTCATGCTCGCTCCTTCCATCCGCGCTCATCCCGATCAGACGGGTAGCAGGTATGCAGACGTTCCCAGCGCACGTCCGCCGGAAAGTCCATGTTGGCCGGCGCATCCGCGAACAGGTCAGCCGACAAAGAGGACAGCGGGGTGCCCTGCTCGATGACGGCCGTGTAGATGCCGGCGTTGGTCGGGCGGTTCAGCAGGATGTAGCCGAAGAGGCGGTCGTCCTTCGTCACGAACTTCGCGTACGAGTCGCCGTCGGCGACCACCTGCACGTCGAAGCCCCCGTCATCGGGCGGGTTGATGAGGCCGGCCGTCAGAAGCGAGCTGTCGAAGAAATCGACGGCGTTCACCGCGAAATTCCCTTCGAAGGGCTCAGCCTCGGGACTGCCCGCCATGAACAGGCCGGCCGTCCTTCCCTGGCGCACGGCGTTCGGCCAGAGGGCGAGCGGCCGCTGCGACCCGTCCAGCAGATCGACGACCTGCGTCACGTCGCCGGCGGCGTACACGTCGGGCAGGCTCGTCCGCATATCGACTCCGCAGACGAGGCCCCGGCCCTGCTCGGCGCCCGCCGCCGCGGCCAACGCGGAGTTCGGCCTGACGCCGACCGCCGTCACCACGAAGTCGCACGAAAGCCCGTCGCCGTTCGTGAGGACGGCGCCGTCCACCCGGTCGCCTTCGCCGAGCAGCCTGCCGACGGACACCCCCGGCATGCAGGTTATGCCATGCTTGAACAGAAAGCCCGCGAGCACCTGGGCCCCCTGTGCATCGAGCACGGCGGGCAGTATCCGCGGCGCGAGTTCGAGGACGACGACGTCGTCCACATGGTGGCTGAGCGCTTCGGCCGCCTTGAGGCCGATGAGCCCCGCGCCTATGACGAGCGCCCGTGACGCGCGGCCCTCCGCATGGGCCCGCTCGGACGCTTCGAGCGCCTCGCGCCAGGCCCCCAGCGCATCGTCGAGCGTGAGGAACGCGTGCACGTTCGACTTGCCGTCCAACCCTTCGATGGGCGGGACGAAGGGAGCGCTGCCGGTTGCGACGAGGCAGGTTCCATAGGATATCCGCGTGCCGTCCTTCAGTTCGACGGCATGGCTTTCGGCATCAAGGGAAACCGCCTCGCAGGAAGGCCCGAGCAGCGTCTCGATGCCCATCCGCTCGTAGAAGCCGTCCTCTCGAAACCTCATGCGATCCTCGGTGGTCTTGCCCTCGACCAGATACGAGATGAGCGGGCGGCCGTACGCGGCATGGGGCTCGTCGCCCACGATGGTGATGGAGCCTTCGGCGTCGACGCGGCGGATGGCCTCCGCAGCCGACACGCCCGCTGCGGAATTGCCGATGATCAGGTAGTCGGTTGTCCGGCTCGCCATGCTAGCAGCCCTCGCTTTCCACGTAGATGAGCGCGCGGTTCGGGCACGCTTCGACGCAGCTCGGCTCTCCCGGCTCGCCGCAGCCGTCTCCGCACAGATCGCACTTGTAGGCGATTTCCTTCTCTACCGCCTCCTCGATGGCGACGCAGCCGAACGGGCACATCGACACGCAGGTGCGGCAGCCGACGCACTTGCGCGGATCGGAGGTGACGACGCCTGTTGCGGGGTTCTTCCTCATGGCGCCCGAGATGCACCCCTCCACGCACTTGGGCTGGGCGCAGTGGCGGCAGTTGACCGCCACCGACAGCATCGCGCCGCCTTCGACGCGCACGCGGTTCTGCGGCTCGGGGAACTCGCATAGGTACGCCTTCACTGTATCGCCGCTTTTCGAGTGGAACGTCTTGCAGGCGACCTCGCAGCGCCTGCAGTCGATGCACCAGTGTTCGATCGCGTAGATTCGCTTCATTCCCATCACTCTCCCGCGTACTTCACGCCGAGGATCTCAAGCTCTTTTTCATTGAGGCCCACGCCGCGCAGCATGAGGCGGTTGCCGCGCAGGCTGTCGATGGCGTTGATGCCCATGCCGCCCATCATCTCCTGGATCTCGTGGTTCCAGGCCCTGATGAGGTTGACCACGCGCTCGGCCCCGATCTCGGGGTTGAGGCGCTTCGTGAGCTCGGGCCGCTGCGTCGCGATGCCCCAGTTGCACCTGCCGCTCGCGCAGTCCTGGCACTGATGGCAGCCGAGCGCGATGATGGCGGCGCTTGCACAGTACACCGCATCGGCCCCGAGCGCGACGGCGCGCACGACGTCGGCGGACGAGCGCATGGAGCCGGCCGGCACCAGGCTCACCTTCGAGCGGATGCCCTCGTCGCGCAACCGCTGGTCGACCGCTGCGAGCGCGAGTTCGATGGGTATGCCCACGTTGTCGCGGATGCGCGTGGGCGCCGCGCCCGTGCCCCCTCGGAAGCCGTCGACGACGATGACGTCGGCACCGGCGCGCGCGATGCCCGAGGCGATGGCGGCGACGTTGTGCACCGCCGCGATCTTGACGGCCACGGGCTTCGTGTAAACGGTCGCCTCCTTGAGCGAGAAGATGAGCTGGCGCAGGTCCTCGATGGAGTAGATGTCGTGGTGCGGCGCGGGCGAGATGGCGTCGGTGCCCTGCGGTATCATGCGGGTGCGCGACACTTCTTCGTTGATCTTCTCGCCCGGCAGGTGCCCGCCGATGCCCGGCTTGGCTCCTTGGCCGATCTTGATCTCGATCATGGCGCCTGCGTTCAAATAGCGGGTGTCCACGCCGAACCGGCCGCTGGCAACCTGCACGACGGCATGGTCTCCGTAGCGTTCGAGGTCCTTGTGCAGGCCGCCTTCTCCGGTGTTGAAGTAGGTGCCCAGCTCCTGGGCAGCCATGGCGAGCGATTTCTGCGCGTTGAGCGAGATGGAGCCGAAGCTCATGGCCGAGAACATGATGGGCACGTCGAGCTTGATCTGCGGCGGCATTTTGGAGACCGTTCGATGGTCGCGCTCGTTCACCTTGAGCACGTCGGGGCGGCTGCCCAAGAACACGCGCGTCTCCATGGGCTCGCGCAAAGGATCGATGGACGGGTTCGTGACCTGGCTTGCATTGAGCAGCAGATGATCCCAGTAGATGGGATAGTGCTGCGGGTTGCCCATGGACGAAAGCAGCACCGCGCCCGTTTGGGCCTGCTTGGCGATGTCCTGCATCGCGCCGAGCGTCCAGTTGTTCGAGCCGTTGCCCACCTGCGGCCACTTCGAGATGGCGAGCGCCTGCGTCGGGCACATGACCACGCAGCGCTGGCAGTTCACGCAGCGCGCGTGGTCGGCCGTCACCCGGCCGAGCTCCTCATCGACCGCATGCACCTCGTTGCTGCACGAGCGCTCGCAGACTCCGCACTGCACGCAGAGATCGGGATCGCGCAGGACCTTGTAGCGAGGAAGCAGGTAATCGAGCATGGCCTATGCCTCCTTCTTCTTGTGCTCCGACGGCATCACCCCGGTGATCTGCGCATGAAGCTTGTCCTTGGCCGGACGGTTCTCGGCGGATTCCAGCTTCTTGCGCGCGGCCACCTCGTCGAGCTGCACGACGAACGGCACGCCGCCGTCGATGGAGCGGACGTTTTCAACCTCGGGACACACGATCTCGATGGCGGCCTGCTCGGAGGCGAGGTAGACCATGCGGCCCTTCTCCCCCGCCATGAGCGCGCGCAGCTTGAGGCGGTCGTTGAGGGCGAGCAGCCCCTCGTCCGAGCCGAGGATGACAGACATAGGCCCGTTGATCAGGGCGCTCGAGTACACGCAGCGCAGCGCCGTTTCGAACGCCGCGCGCTCGGGCTCCATCGCGTCGATCTCGTCCCATGCGCTCGCCGTCATGATGTGCGCGGCCATCTCCTGCGAGAAGCCGTGCCGGCGAACGAGCAGGTCGAACAGGTAGGTGATGACCTCGGTGTCGGTCTGCAGCGCGCAGTCGTAGCCGAACTGCTCGACGTAGCGGCGGTTCGCATCATAGCTGGATATCTCGCCGTTGTGCACGATGGACCAGTTGAGCAGCGTGAACGGGTGCGCGCCGCCCCACCAGCCGGGCGTGTTCGTGGGAAAACGCCCGTGCGCCGTCCACAGCCACGCATCGTAGTCTTCGATGCGGTAGAACGCGCCGATGTCCTCAGGATAGCCCACGCCCTTGAACGCGCCCATGTTCTTGCCCGACGAGGCGACGAACGCCCCCGCGATGGCCGCGTTGATGTGGAACACGTGCTGCATGGTGTATTCGGCCTCGTCGAGGCCGCTCATGCCGAGCTTCACCGGATGCGGCGCCAGGAAGTAGCGCCATATGTCGGGAGGGTTCCGGATGGACTTCACCGGCTCGGTGGGAATGCGCTCCTGCTTCTCGCTCGTGAAGTGGAGATCGAGGTAGCGCTCGGTTTCGTCGCGAGCGTCCTTGCTCTCGTACATGATGTGGAACGCGTACAGGTCGGCGTACTCGGGGTAGATGCCGTACGCCGCGAAGCCCCCGCCCAGCCCGTTGCTGCGATCGTGCATGAGCGCAATGGACTTCAGGATGTCGCCGCCGTCATGGCGCGCTCCGCTGCGATCCATGATCCCGGCGATAGCGCATCCGGAAGGGATGCGGACGGCGCCTTCGCGCAGGCTGTGACGCTGTGGCATGTTCACACTCCTCGTCTTGTCGTGCCTTCGCCGCGCACCGGCCGCGCGGTTCTCGAATCGGCAGCCGTGCCTCGGCAGATGCGCGCGCCGCATTGCCTTGCACGGGAAGATGCGGGCGCCCTGCGCCCTCGTCTTCGAAGGGGGCGGCACGGGAGGTCCTGGTCGGCGCCGTCCTTCGTTGCAACACCGGCGTAGAGCTTCCAGGTCGCAACGCTGTCAACGAGGGCGCAAGGCACCCGCATCCTGCGATGCCCCCCAGTCTACGCCGCCATTGTTTCGGCCTCGTATGGAGCAGGTTTCCAGCTTGTTACGGGTTGCCGGACTGCGTCCCGCGCCCCAGGCGGACGCGGCGGGAACGACCGGCGAGCCCGCTACCGCGCATCCATCCGGCGCACGAGATCGATGCAGCGCAACCGGAAATCAGCGTCGGCGGCTTCGTTGAGCTCGGAAACGCGGACGGCGAGACGATCGAGGAAGTCGGCTTCGAACCGGTCCGGCTCCTCGAGGTCGAACGATCGTGCACGCGCTGCGGCCGAAGCCCCAAACGGTCCATCGGCCCCTTCGGCGGGCGGCCGTTCACCGCCGACCAGCCGTTTCCCGCGTTCCCGCGCCTGGCGCGCCACGACGCGGTCGTACTCGAAACCGAAGTACGTCATCTCCCAGAGCGCGCCCGCAATCACGAGATAGCGCTCCCGGCGGCACCATGGGCCCCCGAGCCACACCCTGCTCGCAAGCGTCAGCTCCCAAGGGGCGAGCGCGTAGGCGCGCCGGGGCAGCCTCTTCCCTCCAAAAGCGGGTGGAGCGCCGATCCCGGGCGCGCGATCGCAGCCTTTCCTCGAAGCGCCGGCGTGCGCGGCGCTCGAGCACGCTGTCCGCCGCACGTCGTCAAGCGAGACGAGGGAGGCCCCGAGCCGGCGCTCGAGAAGGCCGGTGCCGGCGTGCAGCACGAAGGATTCTTCAGGGACGAGCAGCAGCGAGCGGCCCGCTTTCTTCTTGATCGGAAGCGAGCGCATGCAGGACAGCGTTTTCGCGAAGCGCTTCTCCATGGCGCGCCGGCGCTTCGGAGGCGGCGCGCCTTCCATGCGGGCTGCGTGCTCGTCCACGACCACGCGCGTCAACAGCTTCTCGTCGCAGCAGCGAACGAGCTCTTGAAGCGTGGGCAGCCGTTCGGACGCAAGGCGGTCCTGATCCCAGAAGCTGGCAGGAGACATGATGCAACACCTCTTCACCAGGCGTTCCAATGCCGAGAGGATCTTGCAAGCGTGGTACGGGCCGCGTGGAACACCGCCGCCATCTATGGGCTGCCGCCGCGAGAGGCCGAAGCGGGAACAGCGCTTGCACTGGCTCTTTTCGTTTGAGGCCAGTATAGCACAAAACCGAACGTTTGTTTGTTATATTTCGAAAAGCACGCTGGCGCGGAGCCGGACGGAAAGAGGGCGCGGGGCGCCCCGAAGGCTCCTACCAGGACAGGAGTTCGCAGCCTTCTTCGGTCACCGCCACCTGCACCTCCCACTGCGCCGTGTCCGAGCCGTCGGCTGTGCGCACGGTCCAACCGTTCGGGTCGCTCATGTCGATGGCCGCTTCGCCCGCGTTGACCATGGGTTCGATGGTGAAGACCAGCCCGGGCACCAGCACCATGCCCGTCCCCGCTTGGGCGACATGGCTCACGAACGGATCCTCGTGGAACTCGAAGCCGATGCCGTGGCCGCCGAATTCCCGCACGACCGAGTACCCGCGGCTTTTCGCGTGGTCGTACACGGCGGCGCCCACGTCGCCGAGCAGCCCCCAAGGCTTCACGGCCGCAATGCCCGCTTCCATGGCCCGCTTCGTCTCCTCTACCAGGCGCCGCCGGTCTTCCGAGACGTCGCCGATGCAGAACATGCGCGACGAATCGGAGAAGTACCCCCCGAGGATGGTGGAGCAGTCCACGTTCACGATGTCGCCCGCAGCCAGCACGTCGCCCTCGGAGGGCATGCCGTGGCAGACCACGTCGTTGATGGACGTGCACACGCTGTACGGATAGCCTTCGTAGTCCAGATCGGCCGGCACGCCGCCGCGCTCTGCCGTGTATTCGCGAACCCATCGATCGATCTCGGCGGTGCTCGTGCCCTCGCCGATGCGCTCGGCAACGCAGTCGAGCACGCCGATGTTGATGGCGGCGCTTCTTTTGATGCCCTCGATGTCGGCCGCCGACTTCAGCATGGATCGAGTCGGAACCTCGAAGCCCTGTTCGTACAGATCCCGCAACCGCTCATCGAAACCGAGGTGGCATTTCTTGTATTTCTTCCCGCTGCCGCACCAGCATTCGTCGTTGCGGCCGGGTTTGATCTGCTCGTCGTACATGCTTGTCTTCCTTTCGTCCGCAGGCTATTGTACCGCTGCCGGAGGCGGCGGGCGGTCAGAAAGCAGCGACCCGCCCCGCTTCCTCGGCTTCACGCGCGCCCGATCCGCCTGCATGCAGGGAAACGGCGCGCGAACAGGACGCCCCGCCCGCGCTCACCGCTTCGGCGCCTCGCCGGCGGACCGCCGCACGCGGTGGTAGACCAGCAGCACCGCGAGCGCGAACGCCACGGCCGCGGCGAACACCAGGGCCGCGGCGCGCCAATCGCCGCCCGCCGCGAACGAGGAGGCCAACGTGGCGGCCAGCACCGACGGCAGCCGTCCCAACGTGGTGACGGTCACCAGGTGCGCGGGGCGCATGCCCGCCAGCGCGGCGCCGTACGCCAGGATGTCCTTCGGCAAGCCGGGAATGAAGAAGGCGATGAGAATGGCCAGATCGAACTTCTGGGACCGCTTCAAGTTCTGGAACCGGTCGCGCTGCTTGTCCGACAGGAGCACGCGCAGCACCCGGTCGCCCGCCACATGCACGATGCCGATGATGGCGAAGCACCCGAGCACGCTGGCCCCCAGGTAGAGGAGCGCCCCGCGCCAGAAGCCGAACGCGTAGCCCGCCGCCAGCTCGAGCGGCTCGCTGGGCACGACAACCGTCACCTCCTGCAGCACCACGGCTGCGCCCAGGGCGAGGGGCGCCAAGGGGCCGAGCCGTTCCACCTGCTGCTGCACGCGATGACCGTCGAGCAGGAAGGCAAGCGCTCCGCAACCGTGCGCGGCAAGCAGCGCCGCGGCGGCTACGACCAGGCAGGCGAGCCCTGCGAGGATCACGATCCTCCACGTGCGCCGCCGCTTCTCGTCGTCCATGCCCGTCCTTTCCCACGCCGCTGCATGACCCGCATTGTCGCGCATGCGCGGCGTCGTGCAGCCGGCAAGGAAAGACCGTTCGGATTCCGGCACCATGGCGTCGAAACGTCGGCGCGCAAGCGCGGTGCGGCAGGGACCGGCTGCCAGCCCGCGGCGTCCCCTAGGCGATCTGCCTCTTGGCGCAGCCTATTCCGAGCGCGCCGGGGCCCACATGGCAGGCGATGCTCAAAGGCAGCCGGTCAACGCGCACGTCGGGCGTGCCGAAATGGGCGCGCACCTCGTCGGCGAACGTTTGGGCGTCCCCGTCGCGGTTCGTGTGCGCCACGTAGAGATGCACGTCGGCCACCTCGCCGAAGCGCTTGGCGATGTCGGCCTCGAGGGCCTTGATCATGGCGCGCTTCGCCGCCTTGAGCGACTTCGCCACCGAGAACGCGTCGAGCTTGTCGCCTTGGATCTGCAGCACCGGCTTGATCTTCAGCACCGATCCCACCGCGGCGGCGGCAGCCGTGATGCGCCCGCTCTTGCGCAGGTGCTCCATGGTGTCCACCATGAGGTAGATGCTGGCCTCGAGCTTGGTGCGCTCCAGCAGCTCGCGCACCTCGATGGCCGGCCTTCCCTCGCGCACCCAGGCGAGCGCGTCGAGCACCGCCTCGCGCTGGGTCACCGAGATGCGCTGGTTGTCCACCACGTGCACGCGGCCTGCGCAGTGCCTGGCGAGCCCGCTCGCGGTCTCGCACGAGCCCGAAAGCCCGCTGGACATGGGGATGTAGACGATGGATTCATGCGTCTCGAGCAGGTGCTCCCACAGTTTCCCCAAATCGACGATGGAAGGCTGCGAGGTTGCGATGTCGGCGCCGCTTGCCTGGCGCGCGTAGAACTGCTCGGCGCTCAGGTTCACGCCCTCGAAGCACTCCTCGCCGTCCACGACGAAGGGCATGGGCACCACGTGCACGCCCAGCCGGTCGGCCTCTTCCTGCATGATGCCGCTGTTGGTGTCCGTGACGACCGCGACGTTCTTCCCCACCAGTTCCACCCTCTCAAACAAGGAGCGACGGGATTCCCCGCCGCTCGACGCGGGCGGGCAGCCTCGGCCGCCCGCCCGTTTCTCACGCACTATAGTTCCAGTATGGACGATCTGCTAGCCGCGCACCTCGGCGCCGGTGGCCCCGCACACCTTTTTCACCAAGCGCTCATGAGCCTTGTCCACCTCGTCGCTCGTGAGCGTGCGGTCGGCCGCGCGGTACGTGAGGGCGTAGGCCATCGACTTCTTGCCCGCGCCCACGCGCGCGTCATCGCGGTACACGTCGAACAGGCGCGCGTCCTCCAGCAGCTTGCCGCCCGCCGAGCTCATGCACTGCATGAGCTTCTCGTGGGAAACGCCCTCGTCCACCACGAAGGCCACGTCCATGGACACCGCCGGGAACGACGGGACGTCCACGTAGTCGCGCGCGGGGCGCGCCGCCTTCGCGAGCGCTTCCACGTCCAGCTCGAACGCCACCACCGGCGCGTCCGCCTCGAAAGCGTCCACGGCGAGCGGATGCAGCTCGCCCACCCAGCCGAGCACGGTGCCGCCGGAAAGCACCTCGGCCGCACGCCCGGGCTGCAGGTGCGGGGCCTCGTCGGCGGCGAGCGCCTTGAAGCGCAGCTTTGGCAGCGCCAGCTCGCGCGCCAAGCTCTCGACGACGCCCTTGCCGTCGAAGAAGTCGAAGGCGGCGGGACGGTCGTTCCAGCCCGCATCGCGCATGGCGCCCGCGAGCACGCCCGCCAGGCGGCGGCGCTCCTTGGGCTGCTTCTTGCCCTCGTGCGCGAAGAACACCATGCCCATCTCGTAGAGCTGGACGTTCTTCACGCCGCGGCTCTGGTTGTAGGCCACGCTGCGCAGAAGGCCCGGCACGATGCTCTGGCGCATGACCGACTGGTCGGCGTTCAGCGGGTTGATGAGCTCCACCGGCTCGCCCAGGCCCTCAGGCGCCATGCGCAGGCGATCGAGGTCGCCCGGCTCGGCGAACGAGTAGGTCATGGTCTCGTTGAGGCCGCTCGCGCGCATGACGTCGTTGACGGCATCCAGCACGTGCTCCATATGCGAGCGCGTGCCCACGCGGCCGGGGCCGCCGGGCAGCGTGGCCGGGATGCGGTCCATGCCCCACAGGCGCAGCACTTCCTCGTACAGGTCGATCTCGCGCTCGAGGTCGGGGCGGAACGTGGGGGCGACCACGGCCAGCACGTCGGCGTCACCCGCCGGGTCGTCGCTCACCGTGCAGCCGAGGCGCGCCAGGATGTCGGCGATGTCGGCGCGCGGGATGTCGGCGCCCATCATGGCGCAGAAGCGCGGAATTCGGAAGCGCAGGTCGCAAGGCGTGGAAGGTGCCGGCCACTCGTCCACAACGCCGTCGTCGTTGCCCGCGGCGGCGCACACCGTCCCGCCGGCCACCTCCACCATGAGCGCGGCGGCCGCGGCCGAGCGCTCCGCGATGCCGTGGTCGTCCACGCCGCGCTCGTAGCGCATGGAGCTCTCGCTGAACAGGCCCAGGTTGCGGCTCGTGCGGCTCGTGCGCCCGGCCTCGAACGTGGCGGCCTCCAGGAGGATGTCCACCGTGTCGTCCGTGACCTCGGTGTCCAGCCCGCCCATGACGCCCGCGAGCGCCACCGCGCCCAGCTCCGGCGTGGATATCACCGTCATGTCGGACGTGAGCTCGCGGTCTTCGCCGTCGAGAGTGGTCAGGCGCTCGCCGTCTTGCGCCGCGCGCACCACGATGTGCGCGAGGCCGTCGGCGTTCTTCAGCTTGGCCAGGTCGAACGCGTGCAGCGGCTGACCGAACAGGAACAGGATGTAGTTCGTCACGTCCACGATGTTGTTGATGGAGCGCTGGCCGATGGCCGCCAGACGCTCGACCATCCAGTCAGGGCTCGGGCCCACCTTGCATCCGCGGATGACGCGCGCCGTGTAGCGCGGGCAGCGCACCGCATCGTCGATGGTGATCTCCACCTGCTCGTCCACGGGCTCCGCGGCGGCGTCCAGCTCCAGCTTCGCCGCCATGTCCGCAAGCGGGCTCGCGCAATCGGTGCGGTACATGGCGCCCACCTCGCGCGCCATGCCCACCATGGAGAGGCAGTCGGGGCGGTTCGGCGTGATCTCCAAATCGAGCACCGTGTCGGCCAGCTTCAGGTAGTCGGCGATGGGCATGCCCACCGGCGCGTCCTCGGGCAGAACCATGATGCCGGAATGGTCGCCGGAAAGCCCCAGCTCGCGGCCGGAACAGCACATGCCGCTGCTGGCCACGCCGCGCAGCTTCGACTTCTTGATCTTGAAGTCGCCGGGCAGCACCGCGCCCACGCAGGCCACCGGCACCTTGATGCCGGCCGCGATGTTCGGCGCGCCGCACACGATCTGCACCGGCTCGCCGGCGCCCACGTCAACCGTCACCACGTGCATGTGGTCGCTGTCGGGATGCGGCTCGCACGTTTCCACGAACCCCACGACTACGCCGTCGAGCGCCGCGCCGGTCTTTTCCACCGCCTCCACGCCCGTGCCCGTCAGGTCGAGCCGGTCGCAGAACGCCTTCGTGTCCGCCGGCACGTCCACATACTCAGAGAGCCATTTGAGTGATACCTTCATCGTCCACTTCCTATCCGTTCACGTTTTCCGGCTACCACCGGAACGAGGTCTTTCCTCTCACCAAGCGCTTGTCTGCCTGAATGCCCCAAGGCCGGCAGACCCGCTTGCCCCTCTAGCAACAGCGACTGCAGCCACGTCCATCGTGCGAAGGGGCGCTCGGCGATGCCCACCAAGCGAGTTCCGCAGCGA
>CAUEBO010000024.1 GCA_958454405.1 uncultured Eggerthellaceae bacterium
CCGCGCACGCGCGAGATGACGCACCGCCTGGGCGCGTCCACGATGCCCGAGTTCTTCGGCGCGCGCTACCAGTCGAAGGGTTTGCGCATCGCGGCCGCGGCCATCATCTTCGTGTTCCTCATCCCGTACACGGCCAGCGTGTACAACGGCCTGTCGCGCCTGTTCGGCATGGCGTTCGGGCTGCCGTACGAGTGGTGCGTCATCGGCATGGCCGTCATCACGTGCATCTACGTGGTGCTGGGCGGCTATATGGCCACGGTCATGAACGACTTCATCCAGGGCATCGTCATGCTGCTGGGCATCGTGGCCGTGATCGTGGCGGTGCTGGTGAACAACGGCGGCTTCACCGAGGCCATCACCACGCTCTCGCTCATCCCGGCCGAAGGATCCGAAATGGCCGGGCCCTTCGTGAGCTTCTTCGGGCCGAACCTGCCCGACCTCATCGGCGTCATCATCCTCACCAGCCTGGGCACGTGGGGCCTGCCCCAGATGGTGCAGAAGTTCTACGCCATCAAAAGCGGCCCGGCCATCAAGCAGGGCGCCATCATATCCACGGTGTTCGCCCTGATCGTGGCGGGCGGCAGCTACTTCCTGGGCGGCTTCGGGCGGCTGTACGGCGGCCAGGTGGAGATGACCGCCGCCGGCACGCCGGTGTACGACTCCATCATTCCCACCATGCTGTCCACGCTGCCCGACCTGCTCATCGGCATCGTCATCGTGCTGGTGCTGAGCGCGTCCATGTCCACGCTGTCGTCGCTCGTGCTCACGTCGTCGTCCACGCTCACGCTGGACCTCATCAAGGACAACCTTGTGAAGAACATGAGCGAGAAGAAGCAGCTCTCCTACATGCGCGTGCTGCTGGTGGTGTTCATCGTGATATCGGCCGTGCTCGCGCTCGTGCAGTACAACTCGTCCATCACGTTCATCGCGCAGCTCATGTCCATCTCGTGGGGCGCGCTGGCCGGCTCGTTCTTGGGCCCGTTCTTCTGGGGGCTGTTCTCCAAACGCATCTCGCGTCCGGCCGTGTGGGCCAGCTTCATCGTGGGCGTTGGCCTGACCACGGGCAACATGATTTCAGGCTTCGTTGGCACGCCGCTCATCGCCAGCCCCATCAACTGCGGGGCCATCGCCATGGTGCTGTCGCTGGTCATCGTGCCGCTGGTGAGCCTGGTCACCAAGCGTGTGGACTTCGAGGTCGACCCGCCGCACGTGGAGGGTGCCATCGACCGCGAATACGAGCACGAGCTGGAAGCGGAGTAAGGGCTGACGCCGTCCGTTCGGCGCAGATCCGTCGAAGGAATGGTTTGCGTCGGGCGAAGCGGGGGATTGCCCCGCTTCGCCCTCGGCGCTTCCAGGTGGAAGCTGCCGATCGGGATCGAAGAGGGTCTTCCATACGGCATGGGACCGATGGCTTCTGCCGTCAGCCCCGTAGGCTTTCGGCTGGAAGGTATTTCACTTTGTCGATAAGCTCTTGCTTGTCGTGGACTCCGAGCTTTTGGTATATGCGCCGTTTATGGGTGTTGACTGTGTTCACCCCGATGAGCAGTTCGCTGCTTATGTAAGGAGAAGTCCTTCCTTGAGCGAGCAGGAGGAATATCTGCGTTTCGCGCTCGGTGAGACCGTGCGCCTGCCCGAGGAAAGCCACGGCCGATCGCAGGCCTCCGTCGGTTTCGGTTTTTGGGGAATCTGCCGGAACGTCGTCGGCCGCCGCCTTCATCATGGCCCATACGTTGTCGTCGCTCTTGGTGTCGAGAACCATCATCGTAGCTATGACGAGGATGCATATCGACGACGAAAGGATGCTCTGCATTTGAAGTGCGTTCGCGGCGAACGCGTCCCGAGCTAAAACGACCACGAACGTTCCCGTCAGGAGCCCTGTCGCCGACAAAAGCCTCGCCGCACCTGCGGTCGTTCCTGCATCGGAGTTCCGAGTCCTCATGGTTTCGAAGACGATGGCCCATGTCATGCATTCGAAGAAGCCGTATGCCATGTGGGCGATGAAACCTGCCGCGAACCCGCCGCCCGAACCGAAAATCGGCACGAGGACAAGGCCGACGAGGACGATAGAGGTTGACAGGCGGTAGACGGTATGGGGCTTCCATGAAAAAACGCATAGCCCGACGAAGAAGATCACGGCCGCGAGCGCCCGCCCTCCTTGCTGGAAGTCCATCAAGACCGAGTCCAGAAGCGTTTGCGAATCGGAGAAGTGCTGCATGATGCCGAACACGAATCCGAACGAGGCGAACCAGAATGCAACGTTGAGAGGGAAGTTCATAACTCGGAAGGCGCCGACAGCCCCTTCGTCACAGGCGTTGCTTCGTGTGAGAATCGTTCGCTCGGATTTCGGCAGGACAGGCAGGTCCTTCGGGGGCCTGAGAAGGGCGCAGCTTGCCAGGGGCAGGATCGCGACGGCGATGAGTCTCATCCAGTCGGAAAGCTCCACGGCAAGAAGGTACAAGGGGAAGGAAAGGGCTATCGAGCCAGCTACCCACACGTACCCCCTGTTCTGCGCGTCGGAGGCATAGTCCTCGGTCCACATGAGCACGATCGCGCCCATCCCGAGGCCAACGAGGGCGAGTCCGAGGGCTATCGTGCCCGGAAAGACCGTCCCGCCCAAACTCACGAGAATCGTGCCTCCGGAAGCGGCTGCGGCGGTCGCCCATCGGACGGAGCGCGATCTTGTTCGCTTGAACAGCTTTGGAGAGCGGTAGCAGAGTACGTAGGCGACGATGCAGAACAGCACGGAGATCATTGACGTCAAGTCTCCGAACAGCGTGTTTTGAGCGACGCTCCTGGCCAGGGGCACGCCGACCAGAGCCGTGTCGATCCACGCCCAGCAGAGCGAGAAGCCGACGATGGGTCGTGCGGACGATGCGTCGATGTATGCGTGGACGGTTTTCATGCTCCCCTCCCTGTTCCCGGCATCCAAGTATACGCCCAAAACAAAGCCTTCAGCTGGCGAGGAGCCGCGCCGAACGGCGGGCAGCGGCTCCTCGCCGAGAGAGAAGGAGCGAAGCGTCCAAGGGAGGGGAGAGCGCTTCGCGGCCTTCGCGAGTAGGAGGTGCCGAACGCTGCACAACGAACGTCCGGTCTTGGAAGCGGCGCAGGCTCACGGGCCTGCGCCGGAGGGGTCCTATTGGATGTCGCTTGCCATCTGTTGGGCTGCAGTGCGGCCTGAGTATGTGCAGTAGCCGTTCATGCCTCCCGATATTTGGTAGTTGTACGTGTCCTGATACAGGCTGCACGACGTCACGCCCGAACTGTACAAGCCGGGAATGACGTTGTTCTGGGCGTCGAGCACCTGCATGCGCCTGTTGATGCCGATGCCTCCGAACGTGGTGAGCACCGAGAGGTCGGTGTGGACGGCGTAGTATGGTCCGGAACCGATGGCGTTCATGTACTCGGCGTCTTTACCGAAATCCTCGTCCACCCCCTCTGCGCACAGCTCGTTGTAGCGTTTGACGGTGGCGACGAGGTTTTCCGGGCTGGCGCCCATGTCGGCTGCAAGATCTTCAAGCGTTTCTCCCTTGAAGACCACGCGGTAGCCGGATGCCTGGGAGCCGGTTTCAAGCTGGTCGCGCAATCCGGGAAGCCGGTCGCCTGGCTCGACTTCCAAATTGCCGACGTAGCTGCCGCGTCCGTTCTCGAGCAGTTCGATGAAATCGTCGTCGAAGAACGTGTACGTGCCGGAAAGCTGCGACCTTTGCGCGTTGATGACGAGTGCATAGAGCTTTTTCATGTGCAGGTCTTCCGCCATGAACCGCTCCCCATCGCCGTTGATGTACAGGCCCGGCTGGATGCAGGAGGCCATGGATATGGCGTCGCGGATCACGAATCCATCCACTCCGAGGCAGGGCAGGATGGAGATGTCGGTTTCCTTCGCGCCGATCGCCCAGGCCATCTTGTGGCCATCCCCGACGTTGGGCAACGGGAACTCGGTCTTTGCATGCGCGGTGTCCACCCCCGTCTTCTCCTGGAGCAGCTCAAGGTCGTTTCCAATGCCACCGCATGCGAGCAGCACCGCTTTCGCGTTTACTTCCACTATCGTTCCGTCGTCCGTTTCTGCATACACGCCCACGACGGTGCCGTCCTCGACTTTGAGGTCGACGGCGGCAGTTGCCGTACGGGTCGCGATGCCCATCTCCTCGATCTTCGCCAGCATGGATGCCATGAAGCTCGTGCCTATCTTTCCTTCCCACCAATGTGCGGTAGGGAAGGCGCTCACCCCGCGATAGTCGTCGACGGAGTCGAATACGACTCCCTGCTCCTGAAGCCAGTCGATGTCTTCTCCCGAGTGGTCCACGTAATCGCCCCACAGCAACGCGTCGCTGTGATAGTTCGTGTAGTCCAGCTCCTGGTCTACCACCTGGTAGCGGTACGGAAGCTCTAGTCCGGCTTCCTTTTGAAGACCCGATCCGAGGCCGAAAATGACCTCTGTTGCAAACGACGATCCTCCAAGCTCGCTCGATTTTTCCAGCAATACGACGTCAAGGCCGAGATTGGCGGATTCGATGGCGGCGCACATGCCCGAGTTGCCGGCGCCGACGATGGCGACATCGACGGAGATGCTTTCGTCGGGGGTGTACGTCTTCGCTTCGGCCCGCGTTTCTCCGTCGGCGTTGGGCTTGGCTTCGGTGCCCGAGGGGCTGCAGCCGGCAAGTCCGGCAACCATTGCTCCGGCACCGACGATGCCCGCGCCCTTCAAGAAGTTTCGACGAGAAAGTTCCATGTTCCCTCCTCCTGTACCATGAACGATGCCCTTCCGGCATTGCGCGGAAAGTGGCTTGATGGTAGGCCGGCAGCGACGGCGCTGTCGACATTCGTTTCAGAGGTTTATGCTCGAACCCTGTCACCTATTCTGTAGTACCCGAGGTATTCTTCATACTGTTGATCAGGAAAAACAATTGCATTGATTGGCGCTCTTTGCTCCGATCGATTTGAGTTCCGGTCGGTTCATGCTCCATCTGCCACTGGTTGTTCAGTCGGTCCCTGCTCCTCTCGCGAGTTCCAACCTAACAGTTTGGTGGCAGCGCCTTGCCAGGCGGTATACTGATGGGAAACACTGTCGATACCTGCGAAGGCGCCGTTCGATGATCCTCCAGCTCGTCCTCATATACTTTCCCGCGATCGTCTTCGGCGCCCTGTTCTTCAAAAACTACCGCAAGGAGCCGCGCCAGTTCCGCAACGCCCTCTATTTCCTGCTGTTCCTGCTGTTCGCGCTCTACGGGCTCTCCATCCAGTTCGACCTGCCGTGGCTCGTCCTTTTGGGATTCGCCGCCGTGCCGCTGGGCACGGTCATGCTCGTGGTGTTCCTGTTCGCCAACGCATTCGTGGTGGTGCGGCGCGAGGGGCTTTCGCTCGCCAACGTCCTGCCGGCGCTGTTCGCGCTGTTCATCGTAACGGTGTGCATCGCCTTCCCGCTGCTGCTCGTGGTGGCCGCTCCGCCCATTCTCATCGCGCTGTCGCTGCTCGCCGTGATGGAGGGGTCGTACGTCGGCTTCACGTTCTTCGCGCTGCTGCTGTACTCATGGCTGTACCGGCGCATGCCGAAGCGCTGCGATTACGACTACATCGTGGTGCACGGCGCAGGGCTTTCCGGATCGAAGCCGACGCCGCTTCTGGCCGGACGGCTCGACAAGGGCGTGGAGCTGTGGGAGGCGGGAGGCCGCCGCGCCCTCATCATCGCGTCGGGCGGGAAGGGCTCCGACGAGCAGGTCTCCGAGGCGCGCGCGATGCGCGACTACCTGCTTGAGGAACGCGGCGTGCCGGCCGATGCCGTCATCGAGGAAGACCGCTCGACCACCACGATGGAGAACCTGCGCAACAGCAAGGCCATCATGGACGCGCGGTCGGGCGCCGATGCGTACCGCGCCGCCGTCGTCACGAGCGATTTCCATGTGTTCCGCACGGCGGAGTACGCCCACAAAATCGGCCTGTCCGCCGACGGCATGGGCAGCAAGACGGCGCGCTACTACTGGCCGACGGCGTTCATCCGGGAGTTTGCGGCCGTGAGCAACGCCCATCGTTGGCCGTTCATCGTCATCTTCGTGCTCTGGCTTGTCCCCGTCGCCCTCTGGTTCGCGAGCCTCGCCGCGTAAGGGCCGCTCCTTGCCGCCGGGCCTGCACGCGCGTGCCTGGCGTTTCCGTCTGCGACTTCGTCGAAAACCTCGACCATTTTCGTTCCCGTGGACCATCGGTGCTTGTATACTTATGCGGCAAGCGCCGAAGGCATGCGGTTTGGCCTGCGGCCTCGGGGAACGGAGCGTCCCGCGAGCGCGTCTTACGCGGGCGGCTCCTGTGCAGCGCGCAGCGGCGTTCGGGCCGTGGCCGCGAAGCTCGTCCCGGAGGGTGCAGGCGGATCCTGGGCATGGCCGTTCGGCATCACGCACGGAAAAGGGGATCATATGGAAGGATTCGACCTTATCAGCACAGGGGTGTGGTCAATCATCCCGCCGCTTCTGGCGCTGGGCCTGGCGCTCATCACGAAGGAGGTGTACTCCTCGCTCGCCATCGGCGTGTTCACGGGCATGGTCATCTACCAGTTCTCGCTCAACGGCGCTGGGTTCGAGCAGGTCGTCGATTCGTTCACGATGGTGCCGCAGATGATGGCGGAGCAGATCGCGGGCAACGGGGCGCTGTTGCTGTTCCTTGCGTTGCTCGGCGCGCTCGTGGTGGTCATCGCGGCCGCCGGCGGATCGCGCGCCTACGCCGAATGGGTGTCCACCCACGTGAAGAACGCCAAGATGGCGCAGATCCTCACGGCGGTGCTGGGCATCATCATCTTCGTGGACGATTACTTCAACTGCCTCACGGTGGGCGCGGTCATGCGGCCCGTCACCGATCGATTCAAGATCAGCCACGAGAAGCTGGCGTGGATCATCGACTCCACCGCGGCGCCCATCTGCATCATCGCGCCGGTGTCGTCGTGGGCCGTGGCCGTGGGTGGCTATCTGGGCGAAGGCGGGTTCACCACGTTCGTGCAGTCCATCCCGTACAACTTCTATGCGCTGCTCACCATCGTGTTCGTGTTCTTCATGTGCGCCACGAAGAAGGACTTCGGCCCCATGCGCGTGGCTGAGGCCGAAGGCCAGCAGCCGGCCGAGATGCAGCACCGCATCCCGCCGAAGGAGAGCGCGCTCGAGGCCATGTCCACCGCGCGCCTGTCCGATCCGAAGGAAGCGGACCAGCTGCCCGTCAACCTCGAAACCATCGTAGCCGAGGAGGACGAGCTCGACGAGGCCGCGCAGGCGGCCGTCGAGGAGTTCAAGGGCGTGAAGGTGTCCGACAAGGGCCACGTGCTCGACCTGGTGATTCCCATCGTCGTGCTCATCATCTTCTCGATCCTGGGCATGCTGTACGCAGGCGGCTTCTTCCAAGGGGTCGACTTCGCCACGGCCGTGGGCGAGAATCCCGTGTTCGGCCTGTGCATCGGCGTGTGCGTGGCGCTCGTCGTTGCCGCGGGCATGTTCCTGCCGCGCAAGCTCATGACGCTGTCCGGCTACATGGAGGGCATCTCCGAAGGCGTGCGCTCCATGGTGGGCGCCATCATGATCCTGGTGCTGGCGTGGAGCCTCGGCGGCACGTGCCGCTACCTGCTGGGCACCGGCGAGTTCGTGAGCGGGTTCTTGAACAGCATCGGCGTGGGACTCGAGCTGCTGCCCGCCGTCATCTTCGTGGTGGCCGCGTTCATCGGCTTCGCCATGGGCACCTCGTGGGGCACCATCGCGCTCATCCTGCCCATCGTCATCGGCGTGTTCCCCGTGGAGGGCCCGCTGTTCCTGGTGGCCATCGGCGCGACGCTGGCTGGTGCGGTGTACGGCGACCACGTGTCTCCCATATCGGATACCACCATCCTCTCGTCGGCCGGCGCGCAATGCAACCACCTGCGCCACGTGGCGACGCAGCTGCCCTACGCGACGGTGGTGGCCGCGATCTGCTTCATAGGCTACGTGGTCGCGGGCTTCTCCGGCAATCCGTGGATATCGCTCGCGCTCGGCGTCGTGCTCATGGTGGGCGCAGTGCTCATCCTGAACAAGTCGAAGTACGGAGCGGTGCAGAAGTAGGCTCGGAGCGGTTTCCCCCTGCGATGCAGGAGGCGCGAAGAGCGATGGATGCAACCCCCGAGCGAGCACTGCTTGCTCGGGGGTTGCGGCGTTTTCGCGGGTTTCGCACCGGCGGTTGGGGGCGGCGCACCCCGTTCGGCGCGACGCGAGCTTCAACATTTTTTACACCCCGATGCTGTATGCGTGTATAGTTTGCGTATACGTAACCGCTCCAATTCAGTTTGACCCGAAAACGCATCATTGGCCTTGCTATAATTCTTCAGCATTAGATACACTCGAAAGGCCCTGGACGACGTTTCTCGAAGAAGGGGGCGCAACGAAGAAGGCCGCCGTTTTTCTCGCTCCTTGGGCATGGACGACGGATCGAACTCGTGACCTATCGTTCAGGGTCGAGTTATCTCTATCCTGGTTCGATAACGAAGTAAGGAGACAGCAGTGCAACTCAAGGCATCGACCGATTACGGTATGCGCGCCATCCTGTATCTGGCTGCGCAAGGAACCACCTGCTCATCGAAAGACATTGCGAACGACATGTCAATACCGCGCGACTACCTCATCCAGCTTGCGCAGCTGCTCCGCAACGCGGGCATCATCGAGGCGCGCCCGGGCAAGCACGGCGGCTACCGCCTGGCCAAGGACGCTTCCGAGATCACGGTGCTCGACATCATGGAGGCGCTCGACGACGACGCCAAGCAGTCGACGCGCGCGAAGCGCAATGCGCGCAAGGGCGGCGCGATGGTGCAGGAGGTCAAGCGCACCTACGACCTCATCGAGGAGAGCATGGACTCGTTCTTGAACAGCATGACGGTGGAGCTGCTGCTCAATTGCACGAAGAACGGTGACAACAGCAAGATGTTCCTGGCCGAGCGCCTGGAGGACGAGAGCCGCCGCCTGGCTGGGAAGTAGCCTCGCCCTACTCGATTCCGAGTACTTGCATGACAAGCAGCGCGACCGTGAGCACGGTGACGATTCCCACGGTCACCCAGATGAGCGCGCGCGACACCACGCGCGATCGATGCGCGCCCATGACCCGCTTGTCCGCGGCTATGATGGCCATGAAGACCAGCAGCACCGGCAGCACCAGGCCGTTCACGAACTGAGCGGTCAGCATCACGTTCATCAGATCGATGTTCGGCACCAGCACGACCACGGCTGAGAACACGATCACGAACGTGAAAATGCTCTTGAATAAGGGCGCCTCTTTCCATTTGAAGGAAACGCCCGCCTCCCATCCGAACGCCTCGCAGATGACGAACGCCGTGGTGAGCGGCAGCACGCATGCAGCCAGAAACGATGCGGCGATCAGCCCGATGGCGAACAGCGCCTCGGCGTACGGGCCGGCGAACGGCGCGAGCGCCCGCGCAGCGTCGGCGGCCGATTCGATCTCGATGCCCTGCGGGTACAGCACGGCCCCCGTCGTGACGATGATGAACCACGCGACCAGGCATGCCGCAACGGTGCCGGCCACCACGTCCACCTTCTGCGGCGACAGATCCTTCACGGTCAGGCCCTTTTCCACCACGTTGCTCTGGTTGAAGAACATCATCCACGGGGCGATGGTCGTCCCGATCATGGCGATGACGAGCGACACGAAGCTTTGATTCTGCACGAATCGCGGCAGGGCGGTGCTCTCCAGCGCCAGCTCCCAATCGGGCTGCGCCATGACGGCCGCGATGATGTACGTGACGAACACGAGCGAGAGGATGAGGAACACCTTCTCCACGCGCTTGTAGCTGCCGCCCACGATGAGCAGCCACACGGCGCCGGCGGCAACCGGCACGGCCAGGTACTTCGACACGCCGAACATCTCCATGCCCGACGCGATGCCCGCGAATTCCGAGAACGTCGTGCATACGTTGCCGACGAGCAGCGCCAGCATGGCCAGCGTGGTGAGCCGGATGCCGAATCGCTCCCGGATGAGCGCGGCGAACCCCTTGCCGGTGACGGCTCCCATGCGCGCGGCGGTCATCTCCACCACGATGAGCAGCACGCACATGATGGGAACCACCCACAGCGTGGCGAAGCCGAACTTCGCGCCCACGGTGGAGTAGGTTGAGATGCCGCCGGCGTCGTTGCCCGCCATGGCGGTGACGATGCCGGGACCGAGGGCGGCCAGCAGCAGCCAGATCCTGCTCGGCCTCTTCGCCGGTGATTCGAGGGCTTCGCCTGCGGGAAGGTCGGGGGTTTTCGCAAGATCCTTCGGCGACTCGGCGCTTTTTGCGGCAAGTCCGGCGTCGCGGCGGGTGGTTTCTCCCGACTCCCGTTCGATCCGCATCCGCCCGGCGGCTCCAGGCCGCGCGCCTTCGATGCGGCCCGTCTTGAAGGCTCCTCGCTGCTGCTGCGCCTGCTTGCGCTCCGTGTTCTTCGCCATCATAGGATCACCTGTTGAAGCCCATGATCTGGAAGAGCACGAGCGTGTACAGCGCAAGGAACAGCACGGACGCCACGCCGATGCCGAGCGCCTTGAGCACGGTCGTCTTCGTCTTGTCGCCGCTCACGTCCTCTTCGATGGCGTCCCAGGCGTCGTCGACGGTGACGATGCCCAACAGCACGCCGTGCTCGTCCACCACGGGCATGGCGGGCAGCTCGTACTTGAAGATGTCGGCCGCCACGTCCTCCTCGACCTCGTCGGGAGGCACGGATATCACGTCGTCGTACATCACGTCGCCCACCGGCTTGGCGTCGTCGGTCAGCACGAGGGTGCGCAGCGACAGCACGCCGGTGAACCGGTCGTACTCGTCAAGCACGTACACGTAGTGCACGGTGGGGTGGTCTTCGTCCAGCTCGCGCAGCACCTCGATGGTCTCGCCCACCGTGGTGTCCTCGTGCACGGTCACGAACTGCGTGGTCATCATGCCGCCCGCGGTGCCGTCCTTGTAGCCCAGCAGGCGCCGGATCTCGGTGGCGTCCTCCACGCCCATGAGGCGCAGCAGCGTTTCCGCCTTCTCGTAGGACAGGTCGCGCACGATGTCGGCCGCATCGTCCGGATCCATGTTGCCCAGAAGGCCGGCGGCGCGCGCATCGTCCAAATCCTCGATGAAGTCGGCCTGGTACTCGTCCTCCATCTCGGAAATAGCCTCGGTGGCCTGCGCTTCGTCCAGGTGTTGGAAGACGTTCGCGCGCTGCTGGGGATCCAGCTGTTCCAGGATGTCGGCGACGTCGGCGGGGTGCAGCTCGTCCAGGCGCTTGTGGGTCACCGACAGCTGCACTTCGGAGAGGTCGCGATCCAACAGGTCCATGTAGTTCCAGGCGATGATCTGCTCGTCGATGCGCTTGTCGAACACCTTCGCCACCGCCACGACGGCGCGTTCCAGCCACGGGGCAAGGCCGCGCAGGATGCCGCGCGTGCCCACCTCTGCGCCGAGCAGGCGCAGCTGGGACCCGGAAACGGACAGCTTCAAGTCGTTCACGCGCACGACCTTCATGCCCTGCGTATCCACGATCTGACGGTTCAGCAGGTCGCGTGCCAGCAGAACCTCGTCAGGTTGCAGATAGCTGAAGCGGATGTCGTGGCTCTCCACGGCAAGCCTGATGCCATCGTCGTCGAACTCGTCGACGTACTTGCGCCACGAGATCATGAACGGAACCTTGCCCGGCCCCTGGAAGGCCAGGCTCGTGATGCGGGGGAACACCTCGCCGGTCGAAATGGCCAGGTCGGAGATCGTGCCAATCTTCTCCCCGGTGGCGTCGACGACGGGCTTTCCCAGCATTTGAGAAAGATAGAGCATGTGAGCATCCCTTACTGTCATGCTCGCGACTCGGCATAGACCATGGTAGCGCGTCCGTGCGGGCGAACGCCCGATCGCGCGGTAAAATCTCTGTCAAGCCATGAGCGCCGCAGCCGTCCTTCGACTGCCGGCGTAAGGGAGTCGAAGAAGAGCTACATACTGTGAGGCTTCGATTTTCGAACCTTCAAGTACGTTCCTTTCCTTCGGTTGCGCAACGGCGCTCGGTGCGTCGAAGCGTTGCATGAAGTGGTGCCCGAGGCGAGAGTCGAACTCGCACGTCTTTCGACAACGGTTTTTGAGACCGCCGCGTCTGCCATTCCGCCACTCGGGCGCAACCCGAGATTATACCCGAAGCTTTCCGGTTCGTCTATGCGGGAGAGCGAGTCCTCAAGCGAGCGTGCGGAGACCGGCAAACGGCCGGTGACAGAAAACACGGTCGAATGTGCAGTCGCCGAGCGCGAAATCGAGCACGCGAATTCCGCGACCAGGCGTTTTGCGCGACCACGTTGCGCTAGGGATCCGAATAGGCCTTGCAGACTGCACATTCGACCGTGTTTTTGGTCATCTGCGGATTCGCTTGCGGGCCCGGCGCGCTGCGCGGCTCTCGGCGCCTCCACCGTCTCCGGCGACAATCAATCAACAGGATTATGACCCTCTGGCGCGTCGAAGGGACAGGCTTCATAATGGATTCCATCTACGGATGCAGGCGGTCAACCGCCTGCGAAACGCACTCGGCAGAGAGGCGGCACTTATGGACCATGAAGAACTGACCGCGAACATAGACGCGTATCTCGAGGACAACTGGGAGGCGATGGTCGGCGACATCGAAACGCTCGTGCGCATCCCCAGCTTCGAGGAGCTGGACAAGAAAGCCGATGGCGCTCCGTTCGGCCCCGGCCCGAAGGAGGCGCTGACGGCGGCGCTCAAGCTTGCAGCTGACATGGGATTCCAAACGCACGATGCCGAAGGCTACATCGGCTTCGCCGACTTTCCCGGCACAAGCGACACGCAGCTGGGCATCATTGGCCACATGGACGTCGTGCCGGCCGGTCCCGGCTGGTCGTTCGAGCCGTATGAAGTCACGCGCAAGGACGGCTACCTCATCGGGCGCGGCACGCTCGACGACAAGGGCCCGAGCGTCATTGCGCTCCACGCCATGAAGTTCTGGAAGGACCAGCAGGACGCGGGCGCGGTTCCGCAGTTCCCCTACACCATCCGCTTCCTGTTCGGCGCGAACGAGGAATCGGGCATGGCCGACGTCGCCTACTACCATGAGCACTACGACGATCCTGCGTTCCTGTTCACGCCCGATGCCGAATTCCCCGTGTGCTATGGCGAGAAAGGCGGCTACGACGCCACCATCACGAGCAAGAAGATAGAGGAATGCGCTCGGGTGATCGCCGAGTTCGAGGGCGGGGCCGCGACGAATGCGGTGCCGGGCGTGGCTTACGCCATCGTGAAGGCCGATGCGGGCGAGCTGCCCGGCACCGACCGCATCACGGTGAGCGAAGCCGGTCCGGGCCTTGCGCGCCTCGACGCCGTCGGCAAAGGCGCGCATGCGTCCACGCCCGACGAAGGAATC
Organism: uncultured Eggerthellaceae bacterium; assembly: GCA_958454405.1. Lineage (GTDB taxonomy): Bacteria > Actinomycetota > Coriobacteriia > Coriobacteriales > Eggerthellaceae > Enteroscipio. The sequence continues at coordinate 13,374 of CAUEBO010000024.1, forward strand.
AACGCCATTGGGCTCATCGTGAACTACGTGCTGGAGCACGGCCTGTGCGGCGCCGACGAGCGCGCGTTCCTCGAGCTCGACCAGAAGCTGCTGAACCACACCGACGGCAGCGGCATCGGCATCAAGAGCGCCGACGAGTACTTCGGCCCGCTCACCGTCATCGGCGGCACCATCAAGCTGGAGGACGGCCGCTTCGTGCAAACGCTCGACAGCCGCTTTCCCACCTCCATCACGGCGGCCGAGATCAGCGAGCGCCTGCGCCAGCTGACCGACGAAATCGGCGGCACGTTCGAGAACACGCTGCTCATGGAGCCGTTCTTGGTGAAGCCGGACAGCCCCGTCATCCAAGCTCTGCTCGATGCCTACAACGAGGCCACCGGCGAGGACGCCAAGCCGTTCACCATGGGCGGCGGCACGTACGCGCGCGAGTTCAAGAGCGGCGCCAGCTTCGGCCCCGAGAAGCCGTGGATGAAGGATCCCGAGTGGGTGGGCATGATGCACGGTCCTGACGAGGGCGTGAGCGTCGACCTGCTCAAGCAGGCCTTCAAGATCTATGCGCTCACGCTCGACAAGCTCATGCAGCTCGATTTGCAGTAGCGAAGCCCCGTGCCCCGGCCCGTGCGGGCGCGTCGGCTCGATGCGGCGCCGGGGCGCTTGCGCCTTCCCGAACGAAAGGAACATCCCATGGTGGATACCGTGCCCGACGATTTCGCGCCGTCCCTCGGCATCGCGGACGCCGAAGGGCTCGAAAGCGCCTGCGACGGTCGCATCGAGCTCGAGGGCCTGCCCAACACCCGCGACATCGGCGGGATCCCTGCGGCCGACGGCCGCTACGTGAAGCACGCTCGCCTCATCCGTTCAGGCGCGCTCGAGCGGGCCACCGAGCGCGACCTTCGGGTGCTCTTCGACGACTACGGCGTGCGCACGGTCATCGACCTGCGCACCGAGGAGGAGCGGCGCGAGAAGCCCGACCCTGAGGACGGCCTGCAAGGCGTGCGGTTCGAGAACGCCCCGCTGCTGAACACCGCTACGTTCGGCGTGACGCGCGAAGGCGGGCTGCGCGATATGCTGAAGACGCTGAAGACCGTGCAGGACGATCCGGCGCGCATCATGATGGACGTCTACACCAGCATGATGGTGGACGAGGAGAGCCGCGAGGGTTTCGCGGCGTTCTTCGACGACGTGCTGGCCGCTGGCGAAGGCGCCGTTCTGTGGCATTGCACCATCGGCAAGGACCGTGCAGGGCTGGCAACGGCGCTGCTGCTGCACGTGCTGGGCGCGCCGCGCGAAGCCATCTTGAAGGACTACGAGGCCACGAACCGCTACGTCGGCTCGCTGACGGAAGACGTGTCCGAGCAGTTGGCGAAATACCATCTTGCGGGCGCGCTGGGAAAGAGCATCCACCTCATCAACGCTGCGGATCCGCGCTACCTGCAGGCGGCCTTCGATGCCGTGGAGCGGCAGTACAGCGGCCTTGATGCTTACGTGCGCGACGAGCTGGGCGTGGCGGACGGGAAGCGCGCGGAGCTCCGGGAGCGCTACCTGACCGCCGACCCGCGCGGATAGGGCGCAGCTCGCGAGTCGGGCGCGAGGGAAGGGCGCGGGGCGCGCATCGAGCGCCCTGGCGCCCCCCGCCCGCTCCTCCGCCGCGCCGCAGGGCCCACGTCGCCGCATCGAGTGAAATTCCCTTCGAATTCAACCGCCGGTTGGGCCCGTCGGCTCCGCTTGGCCCTCCTTTCAGCCTATGCGGGTCGCGGCCGTTCCGCTCGTCTCCTTCTTTCCGGCTTTTCTGCTGTTTCTGCTTGCCTTGCTTTATAATGTGGGCAACATCCGTTGTTCGCAGTACAAGTGCGGAGGCTAGGAGGCTCTGGTGTTGAAAGCTATGATCGTCGATGACGAGGCTCCCGCGCGTTCCGAACTCAAGTTCTTGCTCGATGAGCTCGGGCAGACCGAAGTCGTCGCCGAGGCGGCCAGCGTGCGCGAGGCCATCGAGAAGCTGAAGGAATATCCCTGCGACGTCATGTTCCTCGACGTGAACATGCCCGAGGCCACGGGATTGCAGCTGGCGGAAGCCCTGCAGCATCTCAAGTTCCCCCCGGCGGTGGTGTTCGTGACCGCCTACAGCGAATTCGCCCTGGAGGCGTTCAAGGTGAGCGCCATCGACTACCTGGTGAAGCCGGTCGAGACCGAGCGCCTGTCGCAGGCCATCGCGCGCGTGCGCGAGCATGTTTCGCTGCACATGCAGGCGCAGAAGTCCGAGCGCATTCCCGTCGAAAAGGGCGGCAAGAAGATCCTCATCGGCATCGACAAGATCCGCTTCGTCATGGCGCGCGACGACTACGCGTATCTGCAAACCGACACCGACCGCTACTTCTCCACGGTGAGCCTGGCCCAGCTTGAGAAGCGCTTGGACGGCCACGGATTCTTCCGCGTCCATCGCGGGTATCTGGTGAACCTGTCGATGGTGGAGGAGATCGAATCGGTTTCGGGCGGCACGCTGCTGCTCACCCTCAACGGCGTGGACGAGAAGATTCCCGTGTCGCGCCGCCGCGTCTCGGCCCTCAAGAAGGCCCTGGGGCTGTAGACCCGCTTCCAGACAACGCATCCCGAAGGGTCGGCGAATCGTCGGCCCTTTCTTTTTGGCGCGGGCGCCATTCGGAAACCGCTCATCTTCTGCTTCGGTGAATGCAGGGCGCTTCTGCTCCGAATCGGCGAGAAGCGGCCCCTTTCGCCGCAAAACCCGCGCCATGGCGAAAAGAGCGCGGCAAGATCGCCGGGAAATGTTTCACGTGAAACATTCGTTCGCTTGTTTGTCGCGCTTGTTTTTGGCCTTGTTCGTTTTGTCGCAGTCGTTTTGGTGCACTCGGGTGCTGTGCGGCATTGCGACAAGTGTTTCACGTGAAACACTTGTTCGTGGCAGCAGGCCTGCGAAATCGCCAGCACGAAATCGCCAGCACGAAATCGCGCGCGCGAAAAAGCCGACGCGAAAACGCGCGCACGAAAACGCGAAGTGCGGACCTCCGGAAACGCGGGACACGCGGAAACTCGAAAGCTCGAAGCGCGCAAACACGAAAGTATGAAAACACGAAAGTATGAAAACACGAAAGCGTGCAAACATGGAAGCACGAAAACGCCAGCACGAAAACGCGGAAACGCCCGGGGAAGAACCCTCGGGCGTTTCCTGCAGAGAGATGGGCGCATATGGCCTAGTAGGCCTTGAAGGACTCCTTGGGGGCCAGGCAGATGGGGCAGGCCACGAAGTTCTCTCCCTTGTGGATGTACCCGCACACGGGGCACAGGTAGTACGTGTCGTCGGTGGGCGCGTCGATGGTGGTGTAGGCGTCCATGTACAGCTTCGCATGGTAGGCTTCGGCCAGCTTGGCGCGGGTGAACACCTGCACGGCCTCGTTGTTCTCCTCCTCCTGCGCCTTCTTGATGAAGGACGGGTACATGTCGGAGGTCTCGTAGATCTCGCCGTTCGCGCCGGAGATGAGGTTGATGTCGCTCTCGTGCTCCTCGACGGCAGGAGGCTCGGGCTTCTCGGTGTTGGGATCGATCTTCTTCGCCAGGGCGAACTCGAGCTCGATGTGGATCTTCTCGGCGTCGGAGGTGCACTGGAACAGGCGGGCGATCTGGCTGAAGCCTTCCTGCTCGGCCACCTTGGAATACGCTTCGTACTTCGTCGTGGCGCCCGTCTCGCCCGTGATGGCCGTCAGCAGGTTCTCGTAGGTGGTCCCCACGGTGGTCTTGCTGTCGGGAACGACGTTGAAGTTGCTGGCCGTGGCCGCATCGGGCATGGTGGTGGGGTCGAGCACCTCGGCGACGTACTCGCTTCCGGCCGCGGGCTCGTCGGCGGCATCGGCCTTCGGCTGCTCGCTTGCGCAGGCTGCCAGGATGCCGAGCGTGGACATGGATGCAGCGCCGACGGCAGCGCCCTTCAGCAGGTTCCTCCGCGTGATCTCTGCCATGGTTCCTCCCTTGGTGTTTCGACGGGCGCCCCCTGCGCCTGCCTGATATCGATACTATATATCATTTAGTAATGATAATCAATATAAAATTCTTACAGGTTTGATCGGGTATGAAGCGAGGGGGTCAGATCGGGAAGCCCAGCGTCGTTTTGCCTGCAATTCGTCCATAACTCCATCACAAGAGCGGTGTCCATGCGGGCGCGCGCCGTCGGCGTTTGCTAGAATAGCGGGAATTACCCGCTGAAAGAAGGTTGTATGCTGTCCGGTGATATGGAAAAACTGTATCCCTCTGCCAAGACGCTCGTAAAGGAATGCGTTGCGAGCCGTCTGCATGAGAAAGATGCAAGCCTGTACGGCTTCTCCGAAGAGGCGCAGGCGTGCGCGGAGCGGTACATGGGCTGGACCGATCTTGCCAGCAACCCGCCGTATCCCCTGCAGGAGATCCAGGCGTTCGCCGACTCCATCATAGCCCAGGGGCTCAAGACCGTCGTGCTCATCGGCCAGGGCGGCTCCACCCAGGCTCCCATGACCATCACGAAATACAACAAGCCCGACTCCTCCGTGGTGACGTTCAAGACGCTGGATTCGGATTCTCCGGTGCGCGTGCGCGCCATTCTCGCCGAGGCGCAGCCCGAGACCACGCTGTTCGTCATCTCCTCGAAGAGCGGCGGTACCATCGAGCCGCGCCTGGCCCTGCAAGCGGTGCGCGACGCGGTGGCCGCTTCGGGCCGCATGAGCGAGCAGGAGCTGGTGCAGCACCTCGTCGCCATCACCGATCCGGGCTCCGACCTTGAACGGCAGGCGCGCGAAGAAGGCTGGGCCGCCGTGTTCCCCGGCGAGCCGTCCGTGGGCGGGCGCTTCTCGGCGCTGTCCGTGTTCGGGCTTCTGCCCGCCGCGCTTGTGGGCATCAACCTGGAGCACCTGATGGCCCATGCCGTGGAAGCCGAAAGGCAGTGCAGCGAGGACGCCATCGACAACCCGGCCATCTGCCTGGCGGCGTTCCTGTACGACAACTACCTGCAGGGACGCAACAAGTTCTCGTTCCTCACGCCGAAGCGCGGGCGCGTGCTGGGCCTGTGGATCGAGCAGCTGGTGGCCGAGAGCCTGGGCAAAGAGGGCCAGGGCATCCTGCCGAACATCGAGATCGACTCGCTGCTGCTGACGAAGGATCCGGGCGACCGCAGCGTCATCATGTACCAGACGAAGAACGACCTGTGGGACGAGCGGCGCAACTTCGAGATGAGCCTTTCCTACATCGATCCCACCATTCCCCGCGCGAACTTCAAGATCGACACCGTGGAAGAGCTGGCGGAGCACTTCGTGATGTGGGAGTTCGCCATCGCCATGTGCGGCTACCTCATGAAGATATGCCCCTTCGACCAGCCCGACGTCGCCTCGGCGAAGGCGGTCGTGCTCGACATCTTGAACGAGGGCCAGCCCGAGCCCGACTTCGTCCAGGACTTCATCGACGACGTGCACATGGGCGAAGTCGAGGTGCGCCTGTCGCCTTGCTTCAAGGACTGCCGGGACGTGCGCAGCTGCCTGCGCGCCCTGCTGGCCAGCATCCAGCCGGGCGATTTCTTCGCGCTCAACGCGTTTCTGCCGTTCACCGGCGAAGGCCGACGCGAGGCGCTCGAGACCATCCGCCACGGCGTCGCGGACAAGCGCGGCGTGGTATCGTGCCTGGAAGTGGGCCCGCGGTACCTGCATTCGACGGGCCAGCTGCACAAGGGCGGCCCGAACTGCGGCGTGTTCCTCATCCTGTCGGCCGACGAGCTGAAGGACATCCCGCTCAAGCGAGAGGCCGAGAGCCTGGGCTCGCTGGCCAAGGCACAGGCGTCGGGCGACTTGGTGACGCTGGCCGAGCGCGGACGGCGCTGCGTGCATCTGCACCTGCCGGACAACTCGGGCGTCACCCTGCGCGGGCTGTCCGAAGTGATCGTGGATATCCTCGAAGATTTGAGCTAGACGATCTTGCGGTGGTTCCCGAGGTGGCGCCTGCCTTCCGGGAACCGTCGCTTTGCTCCCAGGATTTCCGCAAGGCAGGCGTCACCTCGGGAACCACGGAAAAAACGGGGCTCGAATCTTCGAGGCTCTGGGCCACAGAGGCCCTTTTTTGTACGGAAGGGTGGGACTGCCGTGAAGGAAGCGCTCGACATCCAGGTCAAGGGAATCGTGCAAGGGGTGGGGTTTCGGCCCTTCGTGTATCGGCTTGCCAAGAAATACCTGGTGGATGGCTGGGTGCTGAACGCCACGGACGGCGTGTTCATCCATGCGGAGGCGGAATCGAAGCTGCTCGACGAGTTCGTGATGGAGCTGTCCGAGAACCCGCCTGCGGCCTCGAAGGTGGACGAGATCGATCTCAAAGAGGTGCCGCTCGAGGGGTTCGATTCGTTCGAGATCCGCTTTTCGGACGCGGGGACGGTGGAGAAGACCACGCTCGTGTCGCCTGACCTGGCAACGTGCGGCGATTGCGCGCGCGAGCTGTTCAATCCGAATGACCGGCGCTACCGCTATCCCTTCATCAACTGCACGAACTGCGGGCCGCGCTTCACTATCATCGAGGAGCTTCCCTACGATCGCAAGAGCACCTCGATGAAGGACTTCCCCATGTGCGAGCGCTGCGCGGCCGAGTACGCCGATCCGCTCGACCGCCGGTTCCACGCCCAGCCCGACGCCTGTTTCGAATGCGGGCCGCATGTCAGCTGGAGGGAGCGCGCGGGCGAAGCCCTCACGGAAGCGGTGTGGGGGACCACGCGGGAGGAGAGCGACGCCATCTTCGCGCGCGCGGTGGAAGTGCTTTTGGTGGGCGGCATCCTGGCGGTGAAGGGGCTCGGCGGGTTCCATCTGGTGTGCGATGCCCAAAATCCCGAAGCGGTCGCGCTGCTGCGGGCCCGCAAGCGGCGCGAGGGCAAGGCGTTCGCGGTCATGATGGGCGGCGTCGAAGCGGCGCGCTCCGTGTGCGAGGTGGGGCAGGCTGAGGCGGCGGCGCTCGAATCGACCCAGCGTCCCATCGTGCTGCTTCGCAAGCGCGCCGACGCCGCGTTCGCGCCGGGGCTTGCCGACAAGCTGCCTGAGCTGGGCGTCATGCTGCCCTACACGCCCGTGCAGCATCTGCTGCTGCACGACTTCGAGCAGGCGCGGCGCGCGGCGGGCGACGCCGGTCCCAGCATGCTGGTCATGACGTCCGGCAACATCCACGACGAGCCCATCGTGATCGACGACGAAGACGCCTACGAGAGGCTTCTCGGCGTTGCGGATGCGTTTTTGGGCCACGATCGGGCCATCCGCGCGCGCTACGACGATTCGGTGCTGCGCATCGTCCATGCCGGATCCGCTGGCGAAGCCGTGCAGTTCATGCGTCGAGCCCGCGGCTTCGCGCCTTTGCCGTTGGCGCTGCCCGCCTTCCGTCATCCTGAGCGACCGGAGGGAGTCGAAGGATCCCGTGCGGCGCAAGCCGGAAGCGTCCCTGCTGACGCCGACGGGGATCCTTCGACTGCGGCGCTGCGCGCCTCCGCTCAGGATGACGGGGCGTCCATTTTCGCCGCCGGCCCCGAGCAGAAGAACACGTTCACGCTCACGCGCGACGACGAGGCGTTCGTGTCCCAGCACATCGGCGACATGGAGAACGCCGAAACTTTCGATGCGTGGCTCCAGGCCAAGAGCCGCTACGAAACGCTGTTCGAGATCGAGCCGGCGCGCATCGCCTGCGACCTCCATCCCGAGTACCTCACGTCGAAGTGGGCGCGCGAGCAAAGCGCCAAGGCCGGCCTTCCCCTCGTCGAGGTGCAGCACCACCATGCGCACATCGCATCGGTGATGGGCGAGCACGGCATGGTCGATCCGGTGTGCGGCATCGCCTTCGACGGAACGGGCTACGGCGTGGACGGGGCCATCTGGGGAGGCGAGGTGCTGCTGTCGAACCTCAAGGCGTTCGAGCGGTTCGCCAACTTCGCCTACGTTCCCATGCCGGGTGGCGCGGCCGCCGTGAAGCATCCGCTGCGCATGGCCTACGGCGTGCTGTGGGCGTACGATCTGTTGGACCATCCGGGCGCGGCGGCGGCGCTCGAAGCGCTCGGGCCCCAGGCCGAGGTGTGCGAGCAGATGATCGATCGGGGGCTGAACACCCCCATGACCTCGTCGGCGGGTCGGCTGTTCGATGCGGCCAGCGCGCTGCTGGGCATCTGCACCGAGCCCACCTACGAGGGCGAGCCCGCAATTTTGCTGGAAGCGGCACTAGGCTTGCAGCAAACCCGTCATCCCGAGCGACCGGAGGGAGCCGAAGGATCCCGTGCGGCGCAAGCCGGAAGCGTCCCTGCTGACGCCGATGGGGATCCTTCGACTGCGGCGCTGCGCGCCTCCGCTCAGGATGGCGAAGCGGCCGCGCGCTACGAGATCGCCGTGGTCAAGAACACGGCCACGGCCGATAGCACGGCCCAGGACACCTCGGTCGTCCTGCTGGACGCGGAGCCGGCGTTCCGGGCATTGCTCGACGATCGGGAGGCGGGCGTTGCACTGCCCGTCATCGCGCGCCGGTTCCACGATGCCTTCGTGCGCGCCATCGTCGCGGTCGCCGAGCTCGTGCGCGGCCTGTACGACATCGACGTCGTCGCGCTTTCCGGCGGCGTGTTCATGAACCGCTACCTTGTGGAACATGCGCTTGCCCGGTTGGAGGAGGCGGGGTTCACGGCCGCCGTCAACCGCGATCTACCGCCCAACGACGGATGCGTGTCGTTCGGGCAAGCTGTGGTAGCATGGGCGCAAGAAAACGAGCGGAGCGGCGAGGAACCGGCAACGTAGCGCCTCGCCGCGGTCTTCGCAGAAAGTGAGCATGCGACATGTGCTTGGCAATACCGGCTCAGATCACCGAACTGAAAGAAGACGGGCTGGCGACCGTCGACATCCTCGGCGTCACGCGCGACATCGCGCTCGACCTCACCCCGCAGGCAGGCGTCGGGGACTTCGTGCTCGTGCATGCGGGGTTCGCCATCGAAGTGGTGGATCCCGACTACGCGCAGGAAACGCTCGATTTGGTGCGTCAGTTCCCCGATTTGATCGGCGATGAACTGCCCTTCGAAACCGAACCTGCCGGCCAGGAGGCTTCGCGATGAGCGCAGACGGCGCCCCTCTGCACGAGGCGCGCGCGGTGGATGCGGCGACGATGCAGGCCGAGCTGGCCGCGTTCAAGGATCCGAAGCTCGCCCGCGGCCTCATCGAGGCCATCGCCAAGCTGGCCCCTGAACAGGCCACGCTCATGGAAGTGTGCGGCACGCATACGGTGGCCATCGCGCGCAACGGCATCCGCAACCTCATGCCCGGGGGCATCCGCCTGGCGTCGGGGCCGGGTTGCCCTGTGTGCGTGACGTCGAACCGCGACATCGACACCGTCATCGCGCTCGCGCGCGTTCCGGGCGTCACCATCGCCACGTTCGGCGACATGACGCGCGTGCCGGGATCGACCTCGAGCCTGTTGAAGGAGCAGGCCGCGGGCCGCTCCGTGCAGATCGTGTACTCGCCGCTGGACGCCTTGACGCTGGCCGAGCGGAATCCGGACCGCGAGATCGTGTTCGTGGGCGTGGGTTTCGAGACCACCACGCCGCTCGTGGCCATGGCGGTCAAGCGCGCAGCCGAGCGCGGCTTGAAGAACTTCAGCGTGTTCGGCGCGCACAAGAACATGCCCGGCGCGCTGGAAGCCATCATCAACGACCCGCAGCTCAAGCTGGACGCGCTCATCCTGCCGGGACATGTGAGCACCATCATCGGAGCCGAGCCGTACCGGTTCCTTGCGGAGAAGTACGGCATTTCCGGCGTCATCACGGGCTTTGAGCCGGTGGACGTGCTGCAGGGCATCGCCATGATCATGCGGCAGCTGCACGAGGGCCGCGCCGAAATCGAGATCGCCTACGCGCGCGGCGTCATGCCCGAGGGCAACCAGGTGGCGATGGCCGCCATCGACGACGTGTTCGAGACGTGCCCCGCCGTGTGGCGCGGGCTGGGCGAGATTCCCGGATCCGGCTACCGCATCCGCGAGCAGTACGCGCGCTTCGATGCCGTCCGCCGCTTCAATCCGACGGTCGAGCCCACGCAGGACCCGAAGGGCTGCCGCTGCGGCGACGTGCTGCGCGGTATCATGGCTCCGAACGAGTGCCCCCTGTTCCGCACGGTGTGCACCCCCGAGAACCCCGTGGGCCCCTGCATGGTGTCGAGCGAGGGCAGCTGCGCCGCGTACTACCGCTATTACTAGCATCCGCCGTCGAGCCACCGTTGACGCACACCACGTGCGCGGCCTTCCGGGTAAACCCCCTTGCCATCGGGTTGAACGGGAGGCCTCTTCATGAAGGGGACGGGGTCTTCCAAAGACCGGCCGGCTCCGGGCGAAATCAGAAATGACCGAAAACGCGGTCGAATGTGCAGTCCGCAAGGCCGATTCGCGTCCTTCGCGCATCTCGATCGCGCAAAACGCCTGGTCGTGAAATTCGCGCGGTCGATTTTGCGTTCGGCGAGTGCACATTCGACCGCGTTTTCGGTCATCTGCGGTTGGGGCCGGATGCTCCCGTAAAGACCAGCCGGCGCCGTGAAGGCGGATCGGCCAGGGCCGAGGCAAGGGCGGTTTGCCGCCGGATGCGAGCGAGTACCACGAGCAGGCACCACGAGCAGGCATCCGCGATCTTCGCTGACGCGAGGCGCTTCCCGCTCAGCAGGATGCGGGGTCCCCGATATTTTTCATCCCGGATGTAAAGGGACAATGATTCCTTTTTGTGCAGAAAACGACGCTTCTTCGGACGGTCTTCCGCAGGAGGCTTCTGCATGGCCTGACGGTTTGATTCCGTTTTATGCAAAACGGACGGCATCATTGCCCGATAATATACAATATAGCGGCCAGCTCGGGACGACAGAGCCGCTCCCTTCGATCCATATTTTTGTGCACTTGAACAATCATGTGCTGTCTAATGCTCAAATATATTCGTGAATTTTCTATTGCAGGTGAACAAAAAAGGTGATATAAATGCGTCATCGGCAAATCTGGCAGGGATGCCACGGTGAGAACCGAGGAGCACCAAGCGGGGCATGGGTCCCCGAAGCGCTCCGACAGCCGCGGTCTCCAATCCAGCTGAGCTGCAGTCTGTAGTGTGTGTGCTACACAATAGGGCGGCATGGAAGGCTGCCACAGAAAGGAGACTGTCATGGCGAAGATAGTCAATTCTTGGAACGACTGGGATCCGTTGAAGCGCGTCATCGTCGGCCGTTGCGACAACTCGATGATTCCCCCCGAGGAGCCCGCGACTTCCGAGAAGGTGCCCGTCGACTCCGAGATGCGCGGCATGTGGGGCCTTCGTCCCCTCGCCACCGTCGAGCGCGGCAACGAGTGCCTTGAGAATCTCGTGAAGATCCTCGAGGACCGCGGCGTGGTCGTCGACCGCCCGACGCCGTTGCAGTGGAACCAGGCCATCGGCACGCCGGACTTCCGCAACGACTCCATGATGACCTGCATGCCTCCTCGCGACATCCTGCTCACCGTGGGCAACGAGATCATGGCCTCCGCCAACTCCTTCCGCTGCCGCTACTTCGAGTACCTGGCCTACTGGCCCCTCATGAAGCAGTACTTCGACGAGGATCCCGAGTTCCTGTGGACCCAGGCTCCCCGTCCGCGCCTGACCGACGCCTCCTACAAGCACAACTACTACGACGAGAAGATCACGCTGGAAGAGCGCCTCGTGCGCACGGCCAACAAGGACTTCGTCACCACCGAAGTCGAGCCGATGTGGGACGCTGCCGACGTGATGCGCATGGGCAAGGACCTGTTCATCCAGCACGGCCTGACCACCAACCGCACGGCCATGGAATGGTTCCAGCGCTACTATCCCGAGTACCGCGTGCACGCCGTGAACTTCCCCGGCGACCCGTATCCCATCCACATCGACGCCACCTTCGTGCCGCTGCGTCCGGGCCTGATCATCAACAACCCGCACCGCAAGCTCCCCGAAGAGCAGCGCGCCATCTTCGAGGCCAACGATTGGCAGATCGTCGAAGCCGCCCAGCCGGCCCACGACGAGCCGCCCGCGCTGTGCTACAGCTCCGTCTGGCTGTCCATGAACTGCCTCGTGCTCGACCCGAAGACGGTCATCGTGGAGGCCTCCGAGGTCTACCAGCAGGAGCAGATGGACAAGCTCGGCATGAACGTCATCCCGTGCGACCTGCGCGACGCCTATCCGTTCGGCGGCGGCCTGCACTGCTCCACGGCTGACGTCTACCGCGAGGGCGATTGCCTCGACTACTTCCCGAACCGCGTCAAGGATCCGACCCTCATCCGTCCCGAGCTCTGGAACGACTAAGGGCACCTGGCCGACTCGGCTTCGTACGAAGGCAAGAGCCACACCACTGAGAAAGGGGATTCGGTTTGCAAAGCATTCCGGATCCCCTTTTCAATTCCGACCTACAACACCTGCGTTTGCTTTTTCGGTCATGAGGGACCGAAGGGGAGATCGTTGTCTCAAATTCGGTCCCGCATGACAGGATGCATCGCATGAGGCGGAATCAGCCATTTTTGCTACTGGTTTAAGGAGGACCAATGGCAGACGACAACAAGATCAAGAAGCCGGATTCCGGCAAAGATCCCGGGGGCAGCGGCGGCTACCAGATGAAGCTGAACCTGGGCGTCATCGCCATGCTCATCTCGGCGACGGGCATGGGCCTCGTGCCGCTGTTCAGCCGCTGGGCGACGCGCACCGACATGTTCGACGGCGCACTCGGGTTCAACGGCTCCGATTCCATCGGGGCCCTCATGGCGTGCGGCCGCATGGGCATGGGCGTTGTCTTCTTCGTCATCCTGCTGGTTGCCACCCGCAAGGTGCACGTGTTCAAGAAGCTCAAGCTCACGCCGGCCATCGCGCTGGGCGGCCTGATGATCGGCATGTCGCTGGCGTGCTACGTCACCGCCACGCTCATGACCACCGTGGCGAACGCGGTGCTGTTCATCTACACCGGTCCCGTCATCTGCACGGTTCTGGCCCGGATATTCCGCAAAGAGCCCATGTCCATTCTGCAATGGGGCTGTTTGGGCGTCGTGTTCGTGGGCATGCTGTTCGGCGAGGGCCTGCTGGGCTTCGGCGTGGGCGGCCAGGCGTTCGGCCTGGACTTCAACTTGGTGCCCGCCACGCCCGAGTTCCCGCAGAAGCTCGTGGGCGACGCCTTCGGCCTGCTCTCCGGCGTGTTCTACGGCGCTTCGATGTTCTTCAACGGCTATCGCAAGGATGCCGACACCACCGCCCGCGGCGTGTGGAACTTCATCTTCGCCGTGGTGGGCGCTGGCGCCATCACCGTCATCATGAACATCGTCGGGCAGCAGCCCGGCCTTGAGAACTGGCAGCTCGTCGTGAACTTCACGCCCTTCAACTGGGTGGGCGCGTTCTTGCTGTGGGTCATCTGCGGGCCTTTGGCCTTGGGCTTTTTGCTGGTGGCCGGCCGCAACCTTCCCGCTGCCGATTACTCGACCATCGCCTATTGGGAAGTGCCCGTGGCCATCTTCATCGGCCTGGTGGTGTTCGGCGAGGCTCTGACCGTCAACACCGTGCTGGGCATCATCCTCGTCATCGCCGGCGGCGCGGTGCCGTCCATCAAGGGCATGGTTGCCGGGCGCAAGCAGGACCAGCAGAACGAGATCGCCGAGGGCCTGTCCGCCCGCCTGGCGGGCGAGTCCCAGCCGAGCGCTCCGGCGCAGCTTGCGGCCGCTCCGGCGGATGCGCTGGCCGGTGCTGCAGACGAGCCGGTGAAGATCACGGAGAACCTGACCCATATCGCCACGCCGCTGAAGTACCAGGCCGCTCTGACCGAAGACGAGCTGACTGCCGCGTTCGCGCGACACGATCTGCGCGGCTTCCCGGCCGAGCTCGACATCATGGAGCGCACCGAGGACCATGTGCAGATGATGGAGCTTGACACGCTGCTCGGCTTCGCCAAGACGTCGGGGGCGGCGTCGGTCACCTACGACGTGACGTACTTCCCCCATGCTGACGAAGGGGAAGTGGCCTACCAGCTCAGGCAGCTGGCGCGCGAGCTCGACATCAGCCCCGAGGTCATCCGCGACGTGTGCTCCGACGAGATCGCCGAGTATCTGGCGCTCGATGCCAAGCGCGACGCGACCGCTCCCGTGCACAGCATCGTGGAGGCCTACGTGGACGGCACTGCGTTCGCGTGGTACGGCATGAACGAGTATCCGCGTCTGAAGCGGGTCATCCTCCGCAAGCTCGCCCAAGGCGGGCAGGAGGCCCGGCGCAACTTCATCCTGCGCGCGAGCAAGGCGCAGGTGGATCTGCTCGAAGACTACTGAGTGCGCGATCGCCGCAGGGTGGCGGGCGGGTGCAGGCCGCAAGGCGCCCCGCCCGCCGGCACCCGCGGAAGGTGACGTGCGGGGAGGCGGGTCCCCCGAGGACCCGGCTCCTCCCCGCGCGGCTCGGCTCTTTTTCGGAGAAGCGGCGGCCTTGCGGCCAGCTTTCGCGAAGGCGGGCGCTTCCCGCGCACTCGGGCGAGGCGCGTTCCAGCCGATTCTGCGGCGTTCAAAGCAACAGTTCGATAACCTTTCAACGGTGCCTGAACGGCGTCGAAATGCAGTCATAGCATCGTTTGTGGTATCGTACGGACTGACTAGATATGCAGTAAGCTAAGAGAAAGAGGCTCCTATGGGCCATTGGACTAAGATGCGCTGCGCTCGGCCGCTCGATCTCAGCGAAGTCGTCAACTACCTAGGAGATCACCATGGAATCTAGCAACTCTAGCTCATCCGGTGCTGCCAATCTCGAGATTTCGCCTGAGGAGAAGCACAAGACCCTCAAGAAGGTGACGGTATCCTCGTTCCTGGGCAACTTCATCGAGTGGTTCGACTACGCGAGCTATTCGTACTTGGCCACGGTCATCGCTTTGGTGTTCTTCCCCGGCGAAGACCGCATGGTGGCCACCATGATGACCTTCGGCGTGTTCGCCCTGGCGTTTCTCGTGCGCCCGGTCGGCGCGATCTTCTGGGGCAACATGGGAGACAAGAAGGGCCGCAAGTGGGCTCTGTCCGTCTCCATTCTGCTGATGAGCGGCTCCACGTTCCTCATCGGCTGCCTGCCCGGCTACGCCGCCATCGGCGTTGCGGCCCCGCTGCTGCTGCTTTTGCTGCGCGTCGTGCAGGGCTTCTCGGCATCGGGCGAGTACGCGGGAGCGGCCACGTTCATCGCCGAATACGCCCCGAAGAACCATCGCGGGTTCTACTGCTCCATGGTGCCGGCTTCCACGGCAACGGGCTTGCTCGTGGGTTCGCTGTTCGCGTCGTTCATGTACAGCGTGTGGGGCGCCGATTCCGCGTTCATGTCCGACTGGGGCTGGCGCATCCCGTTCTTGCTGGCGGGCCCGCTCGGCTACATCACCCACTACATCAGGACGCATCTTGAGGATTCGCCGGTGTACGAGGTCATGCAGGAGCAGCTGCACAAGCAGGGCCGCCAGATCGAGCGCCCCATCCGCACGCTGCTCAAGAAGCATCCCCGCAAGCTCGTCGTGTCCTTCGGCGCATGCGTGCTGAACGCCGTGGGCTTCTACGCGGTGCTCACGTACCTGCCGAACTACCTTGAAGTCACGCTGAATTACAACGCGGCGTCGGCATCGCTCATCACCACGATCGTGCTCGTCGTGTACATCGGCTTCATCTTCCTGTCGGGCCGCATTTCCGACCGGTTCGGCCGCAAGCGCATGCTCATCGGCGCGTGCGTGGGCTTCATCGTGTTCACGGTGCCCGCGTTCATGCTGCTGGGGACGCTCGACTTCTGGACCATCCTCATCGTGGAGCTGGTGATGTGCCTCATCCTCACCATCAACGACGGCACGCTGTCCAGCTACCTGACCGAGACGTTCCCCACCGACGTTCGCTACTCGGGCTTCGCCCTCAGCTTCAACCTGGCGAACGCCATCTTCGGCGGCTCCGCCTCGTACATCTCGTTCTGGCTCATCTCCGCGACGGGCAGCGATATCGCTCCGGCATGGTACATGGTGGGCATCGCTTGTATCGCGCTCGTGGCGATGATACTATCGCATGAGCATACGGGCAAAGACCTGACCGAGGTGTAAGAGCTCTTGATCTGGCAAGAGCGCCCCGCCCGTCGATGCGAAGACGGCTCGGCGCGAAGGCACTGACGAGCGCCGCCCGAACCCGCGAGGATCGGGCGGCGCTCATGTTGGGGACGGCGCCGCCGGCACCGCTGGCCTGAGAGGGAGGTCCCATGGGCGAGACATCGCAAACGCCGAAATCGTTGAAGGCTCAGATCACGCGCACCTCGCTCGTGCTGGCCGCTGCGGCGCTGTTGCGCGAGCAGGGACCGAAAGCCGTCACGTACCGCAAGGTGGCGAAATGGGCGGGCGCCGCTTCGTCGTCGGTTGGCTACTACTTCGAATCGGTCACGCAGCTGCTGCACGAGGCCGGCCGCTACAACATCCAGCTGTGGTCCGAACGCGCCGAGAAGGCGGCCGCGACCGCGGAGGGCCTCACTTCGGAGGAGTGCCGCAGCCGGGTGGTCGAGCTGCTGATCCGCGCGTGCCTGCCGGACGACAGCGTGGTTCCCTCGGCCCACTACGCCCAGCTGATCGCCGCAGCAGAATCCCCCGTGGTCACGGAGGCCTACCAGAAAGGGCGCGTGCTGCTCGACGCCGCCGTCGGGCGCATCCTGGCGCACGCTCGGATAGACATGCCGCCGCGCATGGTGGGCATCATCGTCGACGGAGCGGCCGTCGCCGCCATCTCCGAAGGCTACGACGTGCGGGAGTTCGCAGCCGGGCTGCTGGAGGATGCGCTGCGCGTGTACGGGTCCGACAAGCAGTAGCCCGCAAGAACCGTCGGTGGAACGCCGGTCGATCGGCTTCCGGCCCGCCGCTTTTCCCCGTTGTTCAACCTTTTTTCCAGGCGCGGAGCTCGAGCCCGCGCGTTTCCGGCTTTCCACTACAATCGTGTACGTTCGGTTCCGATTTGGAATCGAACGTCAATCTCCTGTCCGCACAAAGGGGTTCTGAGAGTACGGTGCAGAAACCGGCGTGAACGTCTTGGCGGGAACGCTTCGTTATGGTGAGGAGGTGCGAGTTGAACGTTGTTCTTTGCGACGACAACCGCGACGATTGCGCGTATTACTCATGTTTGCTGGAATCGACTGCCCAAAAAAGCGGTCTTGACATACGGCTGACCACGTACGAGAACGGCCAAAGCTTCCTTTTCGCGCTCGACGATATGGAATCCCTGCCCGACATCGTGTTTTTGGATGTCGTGATGCCGAAGGTGGGCGGCATGGCGGTTGCCCGGGCGCTTTCCAAGAAGCACTATGCGGGCGCGGTGGTGTTCCTGTCGGTTTCGCGCGAGTACGCCTTCGAAGCGTTCGACGTGCGGGCGTTCAACTACGTCCTCAAAACCGACGACAGCGACGGCACGCGCTTCCGCCGCGTGTTCCTTGACGCCGCGGCCGCCGTCAAAGCGCGCAACACCCGCTACATTCAGATCAACGGCATAACCGAGCGGCTGAACATCTGCATTGACGACATCAGCTATTTCGAGGTGCGCGGCCGCGTGTGCGTCGCCCATTTCAACCTGTCCCGGGAGAAGACGCTGCCCGGCGCCGAGCAGGTGATCGAGTTCCTCTCGTCCTTGGGCAAGCTGGAGAACATGCTGCTGCAGTACGGGTTCATCCGCACGCATCGATCGTTTCTCATCAACTGCGCCTACGTTCGAAGCTACACCTACACGTCGATCACACTTTCGAACGGCGCGCAGGTGCCGCTGGGCAGGGCGAAGCGGGCGCTGTTCAAAGAGGTGATGGATGCCCGTGCGACGGTGCATGTGGCCTAGCGCACCGACGGGGGGAGGCCGAATCGCGCCGGCGGCGACGGCCGTGTTCGTCCTCGCGTTCGCGCTCGCCCTTGGCGGCGCATCTTCAGGATATGCGGACGGGTGCCCGGCGGGCGGTCAGCACGACTACGAGATCACGGTCGAAGTGCCCGTGACCGACGAGGCGGACGGCATGGAACACCTGGTGTGCAGCAAGTGCGGCGATTCGCTTTACCGCACGGTGCCGGCCACCGGCCATGCGTGGAGCGCCTGGTACGTGGACGTTCCGGCCACGTGCACGTCTGCGGGCGTCGAGGCGCGGGTGTGCGCGAAGCATCCCCAGAACGTCCATCACGAGTACCGCGCCATCCCTCCGCTTTCGCCTACGGGGGAGCATCGGTTCGTCGAAACGTCGCGCGTGGAACCCACGTGCACCGAGGGCGGCACGGCGGCATACGCGTGTTCCGTGTGCGGCGAGTCGCGCAGCGAAGCCCTGCTGGCCTTGGGGCATGACTGGGGCGATTGGGAAACGGCGCGCGAATCCACCGAGGAGAGGCCGGGCGTCGAGCAGCGGACGTGCCGCCGCTGCGGCCAGACGGAGGAGCGCGAGCTGCCGCTGCTCGTGCAGGTTGACGCGCCTCTACAGGAAGAACCCGGCGAGCCGCCACCGTCCTCGTCCGACGAAGGGCAGAAAACCCCTTGGTACGCAACGGAATTCTTCACGGCTGGCCCCACTCCGGTCGATGCGGTGATCGTGGGATCCGGCCTCTTCGTGTGCGCGGTGGTGGCAGGGCTGTCCATTCCGCTTGCCATGCAGGTCGTTTGGCTGCGCCGCAAGCAGGCCGAGGTTCGCCGAACGAAAGGGGCCCGGTACGCGGCCGAGCATGCGGTGGTCGACGTGGAGCGCCCGGACGAAGGCGGCGAGGCCTCATGACGCTGGTCCGGATACTCAGCATAGCGGCGTTCCTTGTGCTGGTGTGCGGCAGCATAGCGGTGTACCGGCACCTGCGCCGCACGGTGGAAGACGGCGACGGCGTGGGCGATGTCAACGAGCGCGGGCCGGACGGTTCGAGCGACGCTGGCGTGCTCGTCGGATCGGTGGGCTCTCCGCGGCGGGATGATCGTCGTTCATGACGGCCGGGGAGCTGTTCGCGACGGATCGGGCTCCCAGGAAAGCCCGCATGGTAGAAGTACCTCTGATACCACATGTTCGGTACGGATCGAGCATCCCGGGCGGGATGTAGCTGGACTGACGACGAGTGATGGGGGACGGTTGCATGAGAGTACGATCCGACGTGTCGCCAAGGCTTCTTCGCCTGCTGTGCGTGTTCGCTTTGACGGTTGCCCTCGTTCCCGCCGGTGCGCTTTCCGCGCTGGCCGAAGAGGGTCCTGGGCATTCGGAAGAAGGGGCGCCGGGCGTTGCCTCGCCACCTGATACCGCGGTTCCGGACGTCCAGACGGGGGCCGCGCAGGCGTTGCCGTTCGTCGAAGCCGACCCCGACGAAGGCCTGGCTCCCGGCGAGCGGACGCGGGTGCCCGACTACTACGAGGTGCTGCATCGCGCCGACCACCCCGACCAGCCCTACACGCTGTACCGCTGCGCCATGAACGGCGAAGACCGCTATCGCGTGTACGGCAACGTGGACGGCCAGCCCCGAGGCTACTATGCCTACGACCTCTCCTCCGGAGCGGTGGACGGGTCGCATCGGCTCGACGACGCGGAGGAGCGGGCGGCGGCCGCGGCGGAAGCCGCGCGCGAAGCCGCCGCAAAGGCTGCTGCGACGGCACCTGCGGCGGTGGTGGAGGTGGTCCAAGCGGAAGCTGGCGCGAGCGGCGAAGCCGATGTCGCGCAAGCCGCGCCTTTCTCCAACGGCGTTTCCGCACGGGCCGGTGCGAACTACACGCCGGATTCGCCGAACTTCGTGGCGGAGGTTTCCGACCTCGCCATGGCGCCGGATTCCGACGTCTGGCCAGGCACCGCTTCGAGACTCCAGTTCAACTGGCGCTTCTCCTTCGTGGGCGTGCAGAATTCCTTCAAGGCCGGCGATACGGTCACGCTGCCTGCCAACGCAGCCGATCTGTACGCGTTCTCGGGCGGTTGGTCGCAGAACTTGGCCACCGCCACGGGCACGGTCATCGCAACGCTGCAGATGACGCAGGGCGGCATGGTCGTCACGTTCAACGCCGCGGCCGAGGCGATGAGCATCACCTCCCTGTCGGGCACGTTCCCGAGCTATTACGAGTCGTTCGAATCGAAGAACCTTGATCTGACGGCCGATGAGACGCAAACCCTCACGGTTGCGGGCACGTCGATCGGCATCGGCTTCAAGGGCGGCAAGCGCCTCAAGGTCGCTTCGGTGGGAAGCGGCTCGGCTGCGTTCTCGACGGGCGGAACCGACCAGGTGCTCGCCGGAGGAGCTTCCGTCGATGCCGTGGGCACGCCGAACCCGAGCGAAGCGCTTCAAAGCGTGACGCTTGCCAAGGCCGACGGGACTTCCGTGGCGCTGACTCCCGATCCTTCGGGCAACGTGACCGTTTCCGCCGACGATCTGGAGCTGGGGACCAACACGGTCACGTTCGCATTCAGCGCTTCGGGCGGCGGTGGCGGCACCGCCATGAACGAGTGGAGATGGGACAGGAAGTACCCTTGGGGCAACGATATTCCCAGCGGCGAGACCCTTGCCACGTCCGTTCGCTTCAGCGTGGAACTGAACTACCAGGCGCTTTTGGGGCTGTACCAGAACGACGGCGCGAGCCTTGAGCACTTCAACGTCGATTGCGCCATGAACGACCTGTTCTTCGAGGACACGCTTCCCGGCGGCTCGCTCGCCTCGTTCGCCGGGAACAAGGACGGCGGCGGCAAGCCCCATGTGTTCGCGAGGCTGGCGAACTACACGACGGCCGCGAGGGCCCAAGATGGGGCGACCGTCACCTTCCCGGTCGACATGCAGGAGTTCGGGCATGTCGCCCAAACCGATTTGATTGCGGCTGGCATTCTCGCGGAGGTTGTGCCGACTGCGGGCGACACGTTGGAGTCGTTCCGCGCCAAAATCAAATCGGTTCCTCTGACCTGGGGCATCTTCAAAGACAGCGCCACCGGTTCGAGCACGCTCATGTGCAACCTGGGGTCGCCTGGCGACAAGAACGGCCCTGCGGTGAAAGCGACCGACCTGTGGCCTGACAAGCTTGCCGCCGACCCCGTTCTTGACGAGATCAACGGTGCCGGCAACTGCGTGGGCGGCAACGTCCAGGCGTTTCGCATCGACTACTACGGTGACTACCGAGGCAATCCCTATCCGCTGGTCAAGCAGGACAACGTGATAAGCTTGGATTACGTGGACGGACAAGGCGCGCCTCAGCACAAGAGCGTGAGTCAGACGGATTACGGCGAGGATCTGCGGTACGGCGTTCCGGGCACGACGGCTTTGGTGGCCGCCAACACGGGCTTCTTGAACGTCATCAAGTCCGACGTGCTCACCGGCGCCAAGATACCAGGCGCCCATTTCAAAATCGAAGTGTGGGACGACAGCACCCAAACCTGGTCGGACTACCAAGACGCAGGCGGATTGGCCGTCGAAGGGGACACCAACGCCGACGGCCTTGTTTCGCTGGGCGTCATGACTCCGGGCACGTACCGCGTGGTGGAGGTGTCTGCGCCGGCTCCGTACGCCGCCGACACTGCTTCCTACGCCAGCGGCCTTGGTGGGGCGATCAGCGCGTCGGGCGAGTTCTCCGTCGACGCGGGAGACTCGGAAGGCATCGTGGCTCTGGCCACCAACGCCAAGAAGTTCTCGGTCGCCTACCATGCCAACGGCGGCACGGGCACGCTCGTCGATCCGAACAGCCCCTACTTCGAAAACAGCGGCTGGACCCCCCTTGCCCCGGGCTCGGCCATCACGAAGGCCAACAGCCACTTCGAGGGTTGGAACACGGCCCCCGACGGTTCAGGCACCTCGTACGCCGTGGGCCAGAACTACGTCATCGCGGGCAACGTCGACCTGTACGCGCAGTGGAGCGCCAAACAGTACGCGGTGAGCTACGTGTCGTCCGATGCGGGCAAGGGCGTGGTCGCCGGCGGGCCGGAGGTGGTCGAGCACGGCTCCAAACCCACGATGACCGGCGTGACGGTCACGCCGAACACCGGCTTCGAACCGTCTTCGCCTGCGTGGAGCTACAGCATGGCCAAGAACGATGGCTCGTTCACAAACGACACGACGAACAATCCTGCCAACGTGGCCGTCACGGGCGACACGGTGTTCATGGCGCTTTTCAAAGAGAAGGCCAACGTTTCCCTTGCTTACGCCTCCGATGACATCTCCATGGGCACCGTGACGCCGCAGAACGACTCGCTTGCCCCGGTCACGGGCACGGCCTCCGGCTCCACCGCTGCGGCGAACCCCGGCTACCATTTCGTGAAGTGGACGAACGACGTCGACGCCACCGAGACCGCCGACGCGGTGCTGTCCCCGGCGCAGGTGGACGCGGTGGCCAAGGCCTCCGGCATCTACGTGCCCGTCACCTTCACGGCGCACTTCGCGGAGGATCCCGACGTGACCCTTTCCTACGTCTCCGACGACACCTCCATAGGCACGGTTTCGCCCGCCACCGAGGTGCTGCATCCGGCTACGGGCACCGCTGCGGGCCCCACGGCCTCGGCTCTTCCCGGCTACCATTTCGTGAAGTGGACGAACGACGTCGACGCCACCGAGACCGCCGACGCGGTGCTGTCCCCGGCGCAGGTGGACGCGGTGGCCAAGGCCTCCGGCATCTACGTGCCCGTCACCTTCACGGCGCACTTCGAGAAAGATGCGGCAGCCGTGGTCGAAACGACCAAGAGCGTCGACAAGGACGTCGCGAGGCCAGGCGATGTCCTCGTCTACACCATCCACGTTGCCAACACGAGCGCTGTCAAGAGCGACGGCATCTTCGTGAAAGACGTCATTCCCGCCAACACCACCTTCGTCGCATGCGACGGGCGGGGCGTCTACGGCACCACGGGGTCGAGCGAGAACTACGTGAAATGGTGGATCGGCGAAGGGCTGCTTCCCGGAGCGTCGCTCGATCTCACGCTGAAAGTTCGCGTCAACGAATGCCAGGACGGCACCGAGATCGCCAACGTGGCGCTCTGGCAGGAGACGACGGTGAAGCCCGATGCCCCGGAGGCCGAAAACCGGGCAAGCGGCACCAACGAAGTGAAGACGACGGTTGACGGGTCCCGCCCCTTGGCGTTCGGCTCGATGCCGAAGACTGCGGACGATGCGCCCCAGGGCGCCGCCGCGCTTGTCCTGGTGGCGATCGCATGCGGCGCAGGCGCGCTTCTCGCGCGCCGCCACGCTGGTGGAGAGTCGGACAAAAAACGTTGTTGATCAGCTGCTTCACGCAGGGTTGACCGGAGCGGGGCTCGGGGGTTCGTGCATGGCTCCCAGCCCCCCGGCTTCCTCTTCCCGTCCGGCGTTCCAAGCGGGGAGCATGCGGAACCATAGAGCGTTGCGCGGGGCCGGCAGATTGCGGCAAACCTCGCTCCAACGAAACGGCTACGGGAGGGTTAAAGCCCTCCCGTAGCCGTTTTCGTCCTCTTCTTCTTTGGTACAACACTCGGGAGCAACGAAACCCTGCAACGGCGTCGCTGCGTGTTCTCCCTCGAGCGCGTTGAAGCAAGCCCACCTTGCAGCTAACCCAAGGAAAGGAGTTGGAGCATGAGCGAAACCCATCAGCAGGCGGTTGCGCCCTCGGCCGATCCCGGTCCCATCGGCCAGGTGAGTCGCCCGACGTTCAAGCGGTCCCTCACGTTCTTCGGATTCTTCGCCATCACCGCCTCCATGGTGATGACCGTCTACGAGTACCCGACGTTCGCGTCGTCAGGTTTCCATCTGGTGTTTTTCCTGATTGCCGGAGGCATCCTGTGGTTTTTGCCGGTAGCGCTCTGCGCGGCGGAGATGGCCACGGTGAAAGGATGGGAAACGGGCGGCATCTTCGCGTGGGTGGGAAACACGCTGGGAAGGCGCTGGGGCTTCGCGGCGCTGTTCTTCCAGTGGTTCCAGATCACGGTCGGCTTCGTGACGATGTCGTTCTTCATCCTGGCCGCCCTCGCCTACGTGTTCAGGTGGGACGCCCTGTACGAAAACCCGCTCGTCATGTTCTTCGGCGTGGCCGCCATCGTGTGGGTGCTCACGCTCACGCAGCTTGGCG
>CAUEBO010000025.1 GCA_958454405.1 uncultured Eggerthellaceae bacterium
AGCACCTCGGAGCCCGGCACCCAGCGCGCGGGGCACACGGAGTCGCCGTGCTCGGCCACGAACTGGCTCGCTTGCACGCGGCGCAGCAGCTCGGCGGCGTTGCGGCCGATGTTGCCCGCGTTCACCTCGTAGCACACGATCTTGCCCTCGGGGTTCACGATGAAGCTGCCGCGCTCCGCCACGCCCTCCTCTTCGATGTACACATCGAAGATGTCGGCCAGCTTGTGCGTGGGGTCGGCGAGCATCGGGTACGGCAGGCTCTTGATGTTCTCGGAGGCGTCGTGCCACGCCTTGTGCGCGAAATGCGTGTCGCACGACACGGAGTAGATCTCGCAGTTGGCAGCCTTGAACTGGTCGTACAGCGCGGCCAGATCCTCCAGCTCGGTCGGGCACACGAACGTGAAGTCGGCCGGATAGAAGAAGAACACGCTCCAGTGGCCCAGCACGTCGTCCTTCGTGACGGTTTTGAAGTCGTCGTCCGAGAACGCCTGCACGGAGAAATCGTCGATCTCGCGGTTGATCATGGACATGGCATTCGCTCCTTCGCATCAGAAGGCGATGCGGCCCGATCCCTCCCCGCACCTTGCAGACCACCTGCCATCGCAAGGCTCCGCGTCTCGATGCGTCGGGCGGCGCCGCTCGCCGCACTTGTTATCTCGCGCTTACTTTCCCATATTTGATATCGTATTAGTACCATTTTTTGACGTCTTCCGACAATCTCCAGATATGGCGCAGCCAGCCACCCGCACGATCGAAAACCTGAAGGCGAGTCGAAGGAGGCTATCTGCGAGCACGCAGGCGGACGGCGCGGGCGGCGCACGCCGACAAGCCCGCAAGCGCGGCGAAGGCCAATGCGGAAGGAAGCGCAGGGTTCGTCGCATCTCCCGTCGCCGCGAGCCTTGCAACGGTTCCGCCCGAGCCCGTTTCCCCGCCCCTCGGCAACATGGCCGCAACGGTCAGCGTGCCGGACTCGTAGGAGATGTCGTAGCTGCCCTGATTTTCCACGGCCGCGCCGAAGCATTCGATGGCATAGGACCCCGGCAGCGCCGCGTCGCCCCGAACGGCGAGGATCGGCCCGATCGTCACCTCGTCGGAACCCATCAGGCCCTCCGCCTTCCAGGTCAATGTTGGCAGCGCGCCTCCCGCAACCATGGACGCGTCGTTCGCTCGGAACAGGAGCGGCGCCCTGCCGATGTTCACCGTGCCGCTCGCCTGGGAAGCGGGATAGAACGCCCCCTCGACGACGGCGCTTGGCAGCGCCGCCTTCACCGCGTAGGAGCCCGCCGCCGCAGGAAGCCCATCCGTCCATTCCGCTTCATTCGCCCGTCGATACGAGAACGCCACGTCCTCAAGCGCATCGCCGGAACCGCGCTTTGCGGCCGCTATGACGTCGGACGCCTCCAAACCTCGGCCGTCGTACTCCATCTCGGGCGCCGCAGCGAACGCAAGGGTCGTCACTCCTTCGAAATACACGCCGACCGGATACGCCGCCGCCGTTTCAGCATCGGGGTTCGACACCACGACGAAACCCGATCGCGGTTCGACGCCGTACACCTCGTTGTCGCTCACAGCAGTGCTCGAGCCGTCCGCGAACACGCCCCCGGCAACAGCGGCGTTCGCGTGCAGGGGTGCAGCGCCCGAGCCCGCGCGAAGATCGATCTTGCCGCCGGAAACGCCTACCGACCCCACCGTGCTCTCGGCGCCTGCGCCGACAGCCTGGCCGGACGAGCCTCCTGTGGACGTCACCGCGCCGCCCTCAAGAGAGATGGAAGCGACCGTGGACGGCCCGCTGGTACCGCTCGTGTTCCCGCTGCCGATGCCGGCGGCGCCGGAGCTGCCCCGGGCGACCACCGTGCCGCCTTTGATGACGATGCCCTGCATCGTATTGCTGTAGATTCCCGCGCCGATGCCGGCCCCTGAAACCCCGCCCGTTGCCTCAACCTTGCCGCCGGTGATGAGGATGGAGGCGCCGCCCAGGGACCCGCTCGCCACGCCGTGGTAGCCCGTGCCGATGCCGGCTCCCCCGTCACCGCCTTGGGCCTTCACCACGCCATCGGAGATGGAAATGCCAGAAACCGTGCTGCGCGCGCCGCTGCCGATGCCCGGCGCGCCGCCATCGAGAGAGTGCGATCCGCCGTTGCCGCCCGTTGCCGTCACGTCGCCGCCCGCGATGGAGATGGTGCCGGTGCTGGCCTCGTAGTAGCCGCCGCCGATGCCTGCCGACGACGAGCCGCCGAAGGCCACGACCGTTCCGCCGTTGACGGTGATGTCGCCGGAAGGACTTGCGCCGGCGGATCCTATGCCGGCCCCGGAAGCGCCGCCTGTCGCCGTCAGCGACCCCTCGCCCGCAATCGACAGTGATGCCTCGTCGTGCAATTCGAGCCCTGCATGGTTGCGACCGGAGGTCAGCTCGTTGTCGCCTGCAAGCAAAAGGTCAAGATCGCCTTCCGCGTACAGCGCCGCTTGATCTCCGCCATGCAAATCGATGTGCACGTCATCGAGCGTCACGTTCGCCGTCCCCACGGAAGCATCGATGACGATGCGGTCGGTCGTCGTAATGCCGGAAACAGTCAACTCCTCAGGCGAGATGATGGTGAGCACGTGGTCTTCGTAGGTGTAATCCGAGCCCAACCGTCCACCGATCACGGTCAGATCCTCTCTGCTGCGAAGCATCAGGTGCAGGGTCGCGTCTTTCTGTATGCTGTAATCTTGCAGCGTGTTTCCGTCTTCGAGCTGCTTGCCCTCGTAGATCAACCGCTGCTGATCGGGAGGAACGCCCTCCTTCTCCTCGATCTTCGCTTTGACGTCTTCTATGCGATCGGTCGGCTCGACGTCGAGCGTGATGTGCTTGCCCGTGAGCGTCTTGACGAATATCTGCATGCCGTATGCCGATGACGGCATGGCGGCAACAGCGACGGCCGAGCAGGCCAGCGCCAGCAAAAAAGCCAGGATCAGAAGGACCCCCCGATTCCCCATGCCTTTCGCATGCGTCGTTTCGCATGCGGCCGCTTCGGCGCCCGCCTTCGTCGAACCCATCCGTTCCATCCCACCCGTCCTCATGCACTCGCAAGCGTTGCCCGCTGCAGGGAAGCATCGAGCAGATTCAAATACCATTTGAATCATAGCAGCCGGCCACCCGCGCGGAGTTGCATTTCACAAGGTTTCACTTTGAGGGCATCCGAAAAATCGACCCTCGAAGGAAAGTCCGCACGTTGCCCGGAAAGCGAGTCCGCCAACATGCAGTTCCAAGCCAATCTGGCGGGCGCTGTTGAGGCCGGCATCTTTCCGATCGCCTTCTCGCTTCCCTTGCAGCCGGTCTGGCGCGGTTCTTGGCGATGCATGCCGTATTCCGCATTGCGACCATCCCGGCACGGTCAGAGGCCCTTCTTCTCCACGCGCACGGACAGCTCGGTATAGAGCGTTTCCGCCGGCCGGCCCGCGTACAGCGACAACTCGGTGTCGTAGACATCGCCTACAATGCAGTATCCGCCGTCGAGCAAAAACGCGCGCAGCCGATCATAGCCTTCGAAGAGCAGGCTGCCGCCCTCATCGCTCCCCTCGCCCTCCTTGTCGACATGCATGCTGCGCAGCCATTTCACGTACGTGCCCGCCGGCTTGACATGCAGGCGTTCCGAGTGAACTTTGCGGGGCACGCGGTTGCAGAGGAACAGGCCGGCCGCGTACTCCCCCGCGAGGAAGCAGTCGCGCTCGATACGGTAGGTTTCCTGAACCTCCTCGAAGAAGCCGCGGTCGCGGCAGAACGCGAAATGCTCGATCACGCGGGCGATGAACGCTTCGCCGCCGTCGTCTCCGTCAAGGGGCGGAAGGGCGGTTTCGACGTAGTATTCCTCGTTGCACTGCTCGATCCGATACGGAGGGGCCGTCTCTCCCCAGTTGGCACTCGAGCGCTCTGCATCATCGGCCGCATGCGAGCAGGAGGCGGAATCCGGCTGCCTGCCCGCAGCACCGCCGACTGGCCTTCCCTGAGCCTCGCAGCCGCTCTCCGACGGCGAGCGCACTCCCGACGAGCGGAGCCATGTCTGCAGATGCCCCACGCGTTCAAGCGTGTTCTGAAGCATGCGCTGCTTGCGCAGCAGGATCGCGCGCTCACGCTCGATGTCGCGGATCTTCTCTGCAAGGATGGTGCCGAGCTCCTCCGATGACGGCTCGCGCAGATAGCGCCCGACCTCGGCCAGAGAGCAGCCAGCCCCCTGCAGCGACGACACCAGCGCGAAGTCCACCAGCTGCAGCGGCGAGTACAGCTTGTAGCCGGACTCCGACACCGCCGCCGGAACCAGCAGCCCAATGCGGTCGTAGTGGCGCAGCGTTTCCTTGGTCGTTTGGCAAAGGGCTGCGAACTCTCCGCTTTTCATCAGGGCGTTCACGCTACGACCTCCGTTTTCGAAGTTCGGTGTTGACTGCGGTGTTACCCCATAGTTTAGCATGCGCTCCAACAGGTCGGGACGCAGGAGAGGCGAGGTGCGGCATGGCAGGGAGCGAAACGGCGGATGATCGGGCGATTGCGGGCGCAGGCGCGGCAGACGGCGGCTCCGCGCTGCCGGGTGCGGCGGGCGGGGACGCGGAAGAAGCCGCAGGCAGGGGCGAGCAGGAGCTGAACGCCAACGGCCGTGTGCTCTCTCCGCATTGGAAGCGCGCCGTGTCCGTCATCTGGACCGGGCAGGCAGCGTCCGTACTGGCAACCTACGCAGCCACCTTCGCCGCCATGTGGTTCATCACCGAGACGACGGGCTCGGCGCTGTACCTGGCTCTCGGCGGCATCGCATCGCTGCTGCCCACCGCGCTCCTCAGCCCTCTGGGCGGCGTGGCGGCCGACCGTCTCAACCGCAAGCGCCTCATGATCGTCGCAGACGGCACGGCGGGCCTCTTCTCGCTCGCGCTCGCCGCGGTCGTCGCGCTGGACCAGGTGAGCGTGCCGCTGCTGCTGGCGCTTCTAACCGTGCGCTCGTGCGCCCAGGCGTTCCATGGCACGGCGCTCATGGCACTCGCACCAGAACTCGTGCCCGCGCGCCACATGGTGCGCATCAACACGCTCGATCAGATGCTTACCAGCGCCTCGGGCATCATAGGGCCCATCCTGGGCATCGCGCTGTTCGCGGCATTCGGCTTTCAGTCCGTCCTGCTGTTGGATGCCGCTTGCGCCGCCGTCGCCTGCCTCTGCCTGGGCGTCGCGAACATCCCGAACGCGCGCGGAGGCGCCGTCTCGTCAGGCAGCGCGTTTGCCGACCTGCGGGAAGGGCTCGACTGCATCCGCGAAGACCGGGGCCTCGCCCGACTCATGGTGCTGGTGATGGCGGCCATGGTGGTGTTCATGCCAACAGGGACGCTCTACCCCCTCATGACCTACGGATGGTTCGGTGGCGACGGGTTCCAAGCATCGCTCGTGGAAGCAGCCACGGGCATCGGGCTCCTGGCGGGATCGATGCTGCTGTTCGCTTGGGGCGGCGGCACGAGACTCGTGCGCGTGATGGGTGCGGCCGGCCTCGTGATGGGCGGCTGTTCCATCACCTGCGGACTGCTTCCCGTCACGGCGTTCCCCGCGTTCGCGGTGCTTGCAAGCGTCACGTTCGCGGCGATGGGCGTGTTCAACGGACCCATCGCCCCGCTCATCCAGAAGCGCGTGCCCGCCGACCGCTACGGACGGGTCGTGGGGCTGTTCCTCACGGGAAGCACGTTGGCCACGCCCGTCGGCCTGTTGGTGGCGGGCATCGGCGCGCAGGCGCTGGGCGTGACGACGTGGTTCGTGATCAGCGGCGGGATGCTGGCTGCCATCATGGCAGTCGCGCTGCGCAGCCCGAGCGTGCGCGCTCTCGACGACGCGGGCGAGGACGAGAACGAGCGGGACGCCTAATCGGCAAGCTGGCGAGAACGAAATCTCCACCGTTTGTTCGATTGCCAACCACGCGCCGCGGTGGCATACTACGGAGTATTCAAGGTGTTTCGCCACCGATAAGCGCGACTGGTTTATGCAAGGTGTTTCGCCACCGACAAGCGCGACTGGTTTATGCAAGGTGTTTCGCCACCGATAAGCGCGACTGGTAGCATGAGCGGTTCGAGTAGTCGAGCCGCTCATCTTTTGTTTTACGGGGAAGAATCGGGGGCACTATGGACGGATTGAACTTCTTCACGGTCGATCAGGAGTATGTCGACGAGCTCAAAGCCATCGAGCCGAAAATCCCCACCATCCAGTACGAGACGCACAACAAGTTCGTGTGCGGCATCCTGTTCCGCATCGAGTCTTTCGAGTACTTCGCTCCGGTGTCGTCGTTCACGAAGCCGCAGAAAACCAACTTCATCATCAAGAACGCCAACAACAAGCCCGTCGGCTGCGTGCGATTCAGCTTCATGTTCCCCATCCCGGCGGACCGGCGCGCCGTGAAGGACTTCCATTCCGAAGACTACCAGCGCATGCGCCTGTTGCTCGAGGAATACCAGTATTGCAATCGCAAAGCGAGGCAGATCGTCTCGAAGGCGCAGCACGTCTACCACATGGCCACGACGGGCGCCGACCCCCACATGGCCGCCGTATGCTGCAACTTCAAACGCCTTGAGCAGCACCTGCGCGAACGCAAAGGCTGACGGCCCGGCCCGCAAGCCGTAAGGCAATCGCAAGCTTGCCCCAAGCGCCGTGCAAAGCGGTCTGCGTAAACTCGAACGCAAAGGGCGGCGGGCGCGCAAAGCATCCCGCCGAAAAAAAGCTTCGACTGCGGAAGGAGCCTCGCATGGGCAAGGCGAAAACATTCATCGGATTGGGAATCGCGCTGGTGGCGGTCGTCGGGCTGATCGCGGCTGCAGGATGGGCGTTCTACGGCGAGAGCGGCCACGTCTACGTCAAGGTGGACAATGCCCGCGTCGCCGCCATCGAACCGCGCGCGGGCATGGAGCACGAGTACCGCTTGGACGGCGTCGCCGCAGACGGCGCGCAGTCGGAGATCACGTTCCAAACGCCGCGCGAGCTGCGCGACGGCGCGTACCTCGATCTGGAGACGAAGCCCCTGCGCGGCGTGGTGAGCTGGGAGGAGGTCGACTACGACGGCCTGCCCACCGCCGTGCGGGACAAGCTGCCGCAAGAAGGCTAGCCCCGACGCGACGATGCGGGAGCAGCATCGTCGCCCGCAGTCCCCGCGGCCTCCACGCGCAAGCCGCGGGTGAGGAAGGGCGGGAACAGGTCGTGGGCGCCAGCGGGCACGGGGCGCGGGTCGGCGGCGGCATAGTTGGGAGCCGGACGCACTCGCACGCCTTCGAAGCGGATGGGCACGCCGGGGGCAGTGAAGAGGCTCGTGCCCAGCTGCACGTGGAAGTGCAGATGCGGCCCCGTGCTGATGCCGGAGCTCCCGCAGAGCCCGACCACCTGGCCGCGCGCCACGCGGTCGCCCGCGCTCACGGCAACGCTTCCCGGCTTGAGGTGGCACAAGCACGAGAACTCGCCGCCCGCGTGCTCGATCAGCACGTAGTTGCCGCGGATGTCGTCCCCGCCGCCGCTCACCGTGCCGTCGAGCGCGATGGGCGCGTTCGGGCAGCCCTCGTGCGCCTCGGCCACCACGCCGTCGGCGGGCGCGAGGATCTCCCGCCCGTAGCAGTAGTACGACGCAGGATCGGCGGGATCGGCGTCCGGCGGGCAGCTGCGCCCCTCGTCGTCGAGGACGACGAAGTCGTAGGCGTAACGCTGGGTGTACACATTCCACGAATGCGACGCCTCCTTGTCGACGCCGCCGTTGAACACCGTCCACGCCCCCGCAAACGGCAGGGAGTACAGCCCCCGCGACGCGCCCGTGTCCTTGTCCGGAAGCTTGTTGCGATACTTCACGGCCATGGCCACGAGGCCGGCCGCCTGCTTGATCGACTGCACGAGCACCGGATTGCTGAACGCGCGTCCCATCGGACCTCCCTTCCACACTTGCGACCCATCATAGCAGAAGCGCCTGAACGGACCACTCGTCGCAAAAGCCTCCCTACGCCACCGCCAGACGATCGAGCAGCGGCTTGAAGATCGGGTCGTCGGCGCGGGAGGCCCAAGCCGCGTCGCCCGTCACGGCAAGCTTGAACTGGCCTTTCATGTCGAAGGCGCCGAACAGGCCGCCCGCCACCCGTTTGAGGTCGGGATCCACCGTCGCCGAGTCGGGCACGAGGTCGTAGAGCACGGAGGGACGGGGGAACAGCAGGCTCTCATCGTCGTGGCGCTCGAGCAGCTTCGCCAACCGCTCCAGATACGCTGCCGCCCCCGCCTCGTCGCCCCCGTGGAGGCACGCCCTGGCCGCACCGCCATAGAACGTGGCCGCCTCCATCGGCCTTCGGCTTTCCAGCGCGAAGCCCTCCAATACGCCTTCCGCGGCGCGCAGCAGCGCGGCGAGATGCGCTGGCTCTTCCTCGTACAGCGGCAACTGCGTGGAGATGCTCTGCATGACGCTCATCTCGCCCCAGAACAGCGATTCCTGGCACAGCTTCAGGCACGCCTCGCGCTCGCCCTTCATCTGGTGCATCCCCGCCAGCGCGGCCTCCACGCCCAGCGGGCGCGCGGGCTTCACGCTTTCCAGAAGGGCGATGGCGTCGTCCAGCTCGCCGCGCTGGCACTCCGCCATCGCGCGGGTGACCCGCGCCGACCGAACCAGCTCCACGTCGTCGGCGCGCGCCTCCACGCGCTCCGCCAATTCGCGCGCACGGCCCATCAGCTCGTCGACGCGATCGGGCTCGGATAGCGCCCGCTGCATGCACAACGCCGCCACCTGCAGCAACAGGTTCCAGCACGAACCGTAATCGCGCACTAGATCGTCCATGCGCGCGTAGGCGGCGCCGGGATCTTCGGCGAACAGGTCGCACAGCGCCACGTACGCCTCGCGCACCTCGTCCTCGGTCAGCTGCGGCCGGTAGTCGAACAGCTCGTCCAGCGTGAGGCCGAAGTAAGCGGCGATACGCGGCAGCTGCGCCACGTCGGGCATGCTCTGGCCGAGCTCCCATTTCGACACGGCGGCCTTCGTCACGCCCAGATGGGCCGCCAGCTCGCCCTGCGTCACGCCGACGGCGCGCCGCTCGCGCGCGATGGTCGCGCCCAGGTTGATGCCGTTCATGAAACGCTCCTTCCGTCCGTGCGGCGTGCTCCGCCTTCCAGTATGAGGAACGCTGTCGGTTGACGCAAGGGAGCGCCAGTTGACTTCCCATCTCGACCGTCAACCAGCACGCCTCGAAGCCATGGCGGCATCGGCCACAGCGACGCAGGACATTCGACGCGGCAAGCCGAATCACAGCCCAAACGGAGGAGAGCGAACGTTGCCCGGCGTCAGGCAGCTTGTCGCGAGCAGCCGCGCACCAGCAGCGCGGCGCATGCCGCTTGAACGCACCCGACAACCAGGTAGGCCATGGACAGCGCGTTCGGCATGAACGCCAGCTCGAACGCGCACCAGCCGATCAGCAGGACGCCCGCCGCAAGGGCCCAGCCGCGAGCCGACCTCTCGGCGCTTTGGCCGGTTCGCGCGGCAGGCGTCCTTCCCGCCCTGGCGAACTGCACCGTTGCGATGCCGTTCGCCACGCCGTTCACCAGCAGCAGCGCAAGGCCGGGCCAAAACAGGTCCCGCGTCATGAAACCAGGCAGCGGCAGCATGCGGACGGCCTCGACGAGGCTCGCGAACGGATCGGCGCCCTCCGGCAGCAGGCCCACGGCGCCAGCCATCATCATCGCGCCGCAGACGATGGCGCAAGCACCGTTGAACGCGCAGATGAATCGCATGATCTTGCGCATGGCGACCGATCCCCTCGCGCCGACGGAGCCGGCGCTCCCCCTGCTATGCAGGCCTTCGGGCCAATCCGCATCGCGAGAATCGCCCATCATGCAGCACCGTTCCCGTCCCCCGCGCCGCCTGCCCTGCCGGCTTCATCCGCGCGCACGCACGCGAGCAACGGCTCGATGGCCGCCCGATCGCAGGCGTCGAACCCTTCGCGCATCCCGACCAGCATCTCGGAGGCGCGCTCGTCGTCGGCCGCCTGCTTCTCCTGCATTTTGAAGAACAGCTTCATCATTAGCTTGTTGGGAGCGGACAGCCGATCGTAGGCGAACCCGCCGTGCAGATAGAAACGCGGCATGCCGTCGAATTCGGGCGACGGGAACGCGCGCTGCATGCCCTCGTCCACCATGTCGGTCCATTCGGAAGGCGTCGCGCCGACGGCGAAAGCCACGAAGCGCACGTCGGGATGCTCCGCCCGCTGGCGGCGAAGCCATTTCGATCCGACGAACGACGCAGCGTGGAACCACCCGCCGAACACCACGGCGTCGTACGGCCCCGCATCCACGTTCCCCTCGTCGATCGAGACGGCCTCGCAGCCCAGCGCCTCGGCGATCCATTCCGCGTAGCGCTTCGTGAAGCCGGTTTGCGACGTGTACGCCACAAGCGTTCTCATAAGGGGTTCCCTTCTCGTTTCACATCCGGTGAGGCAATGAGCGTTTCCAACGCTTTCGAATCCTCCTTCGGCGACGCTCCTGCATCAGCATCACCATGCACGCGATGGCGCGCCGTGAAGCGCTTCACATGCACGGCCAACCGCGCCTCCGCTTCATCCCACGTCATGCCCGCATGCAGCATGAGGAACACCGGTCCGTGGAATTCCAAGGCCATCTGCGCGGCATCGTCGCGCGCGAACGAGCCCGTGGCCATGCAGTGTTCGAACACGACGCGCTGCAGCGCGAGCGGCTGCTCGACGAAGATGAGGCGGTAGGCGCGCCGGGCCTCGTCGCTGTGGAACTGGCTGACGACCAGCAGTCGGCGCAAGCGCACCATGGATTCATCTTCGAAGAAGTAGCGGTACGAGCCCAGCACATGCCGGGCGAGCTCTTCGGGGTCGCCCGGATCGTAGCCGGAAGGATCGTCGGTTTCGAGGAACATGACGCCCTGCAAGGCGAACGCATCGCGGGCGCGCGTCAGCTCGCGCTCGATGATCGCGTCGAATAGCGCCTGCTTGCTGGGAAAATGGTTGTACAGCGACGCATCCTTGATGCCCACCGCCTCTGCGATGTCCTTCACGGGCACCGCATGGTAGCCCCGTTCCGCGAACAGGGTGAATGCTTCTTCCACGATACGCTCGCGCGTAGCTCCCCTCGTCTTGCCCGTCAAGCCAATTCCTCCTAAACTAGCGTTCGCTAGTATAATAACGAGCGATCGCTAGAAAAGCAAGAGAACGTTCCGGCAAGCGGGGTTTCGCCTAACGGGCCCGAACCCGCGAGGAAGCGCCGTCCAGCACCGCCTCGAAGCTCAGCCACGACGCTCCCCCGCGAGACCCCAAACGGACGTCCAGCGCGCCGTCCATGCCCTCGACCAGATGGCGGGCGATGGTCAGGCCGAGCCCCGAGCTTTCCTGCGCACGCGACGCGTCCGCCGTGTAGAACGGCTCGAACAGCCGCTCGACCTGGCTCTCGTCAAAGTCTTCGACGTCGTTGGCGAAGGTGATCGACACGCGGCCGGAAGCCTCCGCCACCGACACCTCCAACGCGGCCTTGGCGTACTTGCCCGCGTTGTGCAGCAGGTTCGCAAGCACCCGGTCGAAGGCGTCGGCGTCCGCAACGGCGATGACGGCATGCTCCGGAACGGACAGGCACACGTCCAGCCCGCGATCGGCAAGCAGCCGATACTGCCCCGCGACGGATTCCCGCACCGCGCGCCCGACGTCCATCGGCTCCATCTTCAGGGAGAGGCCCTCGCCGTGCACGCGCGACAGCTCGTAGAACTGCGCGATCAAGCGCTGGAGCGAGGTTGCCTTGCGCTCCACCACGGCAAGGGAGGCGCGGGCCTCGTCGTCCAACTCCTCCTCGTCCACGAGCGCCAGGTAGCCCTGGATGGACGTGAGCGGCGTGCGCAGATCGTGGCTGATGCGCTCGACCTGCTCTTTCAGCTGGGCTTCGCGCCGCCCGTAGAGGACCGCCTGACGGCGCATGCCGTCGAGCAGGGAGTTCACGGTTCCCAAGAGCATCTCGAGATCGCGATCGGGGCTTGCCAGCTTCGCGATGCGGTTGTCCTCCAGGTGCTCGGCGATCTCGCGCAGCTCGCGATCAGCCTGCCTGAGCGCGCGTTTGAGCAGCAGGTAGCGCACGCCGAACCAAGCCGCAAGGCCCAGCACGAGAACCGTCAGCATCCCGAAGACCGCCGTCATGCGCGCACCCTTCCTACAGCTCCGTCTTGCTCGCCCGCCACAAGCCCACGACGCCGAATATCGCAATGCCCGAGAACCCCGCGATCAGGCACTTCGCCAAGCCGGCTGGCGTGTCCCACAAGAACTCGGCCAAGCCGCTCTGGTTGATGGCCACCTCGTTCGAGAAGAAGTTGTAGGGCAGCCAGCTGGCCAGCGCGCCCACCGGCTCGACAGCCATCCCCACCGCACCCAACGCCGACGGGACGATGACCACGATGGCAAACCACACCAGAAAGCCCGTGGTGGACTTCAGCAGCACCGCGCACGCCGCCACGCCCAACACGATGCACGCCACGGTGAACGGCAGAGCCGCCGCCACGCCCTTGAGTAGGATGGGCACCGTCTCGGTCGACCCTTCCAACAGCACCATGGCGCTGCCGATGTACACGGTCAGGATCACGGCCATGCTGACCAGCCCCAGCACGGTGGCAACCAGGCACTTTCCCACGAACAGATCGCGACGCGAGCAGCCGTGGGCGACGGCGTTCTTGAAGGTGCCGTCCTTCCGGTCGTCGGCGAACAAAACCCATGCCAGCAGCCCCGCCATGAGGAACAGCAGCGGCAGCATCGAGATCAGGTTGCTCATCGAGAACCGCACGGTGCCGTACGGGAACTGGGGATCGGCTGCCGTCATGGCCCACAGCAGCGCGTTCGCCGCCAGCACGATGGCGCACAACACGCCGGTGAACAGGTACGGCTCCTTGCCGTGCACGATGCGGTAGAACTCGCTTTTCATATAGTTCAGCATCATGCAGCCCCCTTCTCCTTCAAATCGAGATAGTACTGCTCAAGCGACGTCTTCCGGCGCTCCAGCTTGTAGACGTCCATGCCCGCCCTGCCAGCCAGGCCGCTGTACGCCTCGATGCCCGCCTGCGGATCGAAGATGCGCACCGTGCCGTCAAGGAGCACCAGGTAGCGTTCATGGCGCAGTTCCTTTTCCAACAGCGCCGTGAAGCGCGGGGCATCCGACACGGCGATGTCGACGTAGTCGGCGCACCGCTCCTGCAGCGTGCGCGCGTCCACCTGCTCGATCAGGCAGCCGCGCTTCAGGAAGGCGTACGCGGTGGCCATCTGCTCGAGCTCTGCCAAATGATGGCTCGATACCACGATGGTGATGCCTTTCTCGCGGTTGAGTTGCTGCAGGAAGGTGCGCATCTCCACGATGCCGCTGGGGTCCAATCCGCTCGCGGGCTCGTCCAGAATGAGCACCTCCGGCTCGCCCAGAAGCGCCATGGCCAAGCCGAGCCGCTGTTTCATGCCCATGGACAGCGCGCTGCACCGCTGGCTCCTCGCAGAGGCCAGCCCCACGGTTTCCAGCACGCGCGCCACCGCGTCCTTGCCCGGCACGCCCTTCTGGATGCGGCAGCATTCCAGGTTCTTCTCCACGCTCAAGCTCGGATAGAAGCCGGGCTGCTCGACGATGGCGCCCACGCGCGCCCGCTGCCGTTCCAGGTCGCGCGGCGCATGCGCATCGAACTGGCGCATCTCGCCCGACGTGGGAAACGCCAGGCCGCACAGCAGCTTGAACAGGGTGGTCTTGCCTGCGCCGTTGTCGCCCACCACGCCGAAGATGTCGCCGCGACGGATGCTCACGTCTACGTCGTACAGCGCGTAGGCGTCGCCGAAACCGTAGCGCTTCGTCAACCCTCTCGTTTCGATTACCGTGTCCATGGAGTCGGCTGTTCCTTTCTCGCGTCCTTTCCGATTGCAGAAAGAACGATACGGCCAAGCCGCGCAATAAGTCCTCAAGAAAGATTAAGGAAACCGTAAAGGCGACCGCCTTCACATCAGCTTGAAGCCGATGCCCCAGACGGTCTTGATGTACTCAGCCTCCGGATCGACGGCGGCCAGCTTCTTGCGGATGTTGCTCACGTGCACGTTGACGGCGTTGTCTTCGCCGTAGTAGCCGCCCTTCCAGACCAGCTCGTACAGCCGCTCGCGCGAGAACACCTTGTCGGGCGCCTGCATGAGCACGTGGAGGATGTCGAACTCGTGCGCGGTCAGCGTCAGCTCCACGCCATCGAGAGCAGCCCGGCGGGTCGGGACGTCCAGCCGCAGGCCCCGATGCGCGTACGACTCCCCTTCGGAGCCGCCGACCGCCCCCCGGCTTCGCCGCAGAACGGCCTGCACGCGCGCGACCACCTCGGCCGGCTCGAACGGCTTCACGATGTAGTCGTCCGCGCCCGAAGCCAGCATGTCCACCCTGTCGGCAAGGCCGGCCTTCGCCGACACCACGACGACGGGCACGGCAAGCCCTCGATCATTTCGCAGCGCATCGATGAACGCCGGCCCGTCTGCGCCGGGCAGCATCATGTCCAGCAGGATCAGGTCGAACGCCTGGCGCTCCAGATGCAGCAGCGCCTCGGTCCCGGAGAACGCCCGAACCGTGCGGTAGCCTTCCCGCTCCATGATGGCGCTGAGCAGGGCGTTGATGTCCGGATCGTCCTCCACGATGAGGATGGTGCTCGCTTCCAAACCGCCCGTCCTTCCCTATCAACCCAGCTGCAAGGCCAGGCAGTCCAACATCCCCGCCTCGACAACGGCTCGGCATGCCCGAGCGCGAACGTGCCAGACGCAACGTCCTCAAGGGCCAAGACCAGCGCACTGCAGCGCCATGGCCTTCCCTTTCCCTGCAAGCAGATCATCGCGAAAGTGTGCCATGCTGCCCGGCGACGCGCGCTGCCGCAACAATCCACGTTGCCAGCAAGAGCCGTGCCTCCGAACGCGCCGCTTACCGCGCCTGCGTCTTCGCCGGATCCTCGCTCGCGTCGTCGGCCGGCGCCTGCGGCACCGACGCCGTTGGCACGCAGCCGTCGCAGCCCTCGCACGACGTGCCGCGCGCGCTGCACCCGCTGCATCCCCCGCCGCGACGCCGCTTCGCGCGCATGCGCGCGAGCGCAATCACCACGAGCGCCGCCAGCGCGGCTCCCACCGCATACGTCCAAACGTTCCCCTCCGCCGCAATCAGCAGCGTGCCCGTCCAATACACGGCGAAGGCGGCGACCCATGCCACCGCCAACTGCCCGAACACCACGCCGAGCGCCCACTTCCCGCCCAGCTCGCGCCTCACCGAAGCCACGGCCGCCACGCACGGCGTGTACAGCAGGCAGAACACCAGCAACGCCAGCGCGGCCACGGAGCTGAGCGCAGCCACCAGGCTGGCCGTGCTCCCGAACAGGATGGACAGCGTGGACACGACGCTCTCCTTCGCCATGAAGCCGGTGACGAGCGCCGTCGAGATGCGCCAATCGCCGAACCCGAGCGGCGCGAACACGGGGGCGATCCACCCCGCCACCACGGCCAGCATGCTGTCGGCCGAGTCCGCCACCATGTTCAGCCCGAAGTCGAACGTCTGCAGGAACCAGATGACGATGGTGGCCACGAAGATGACGGTGAAGGCGCGCTCCAGGAAGTCCTTGGCCTTCTCCCACAGAAGCTGGCAGACGTTGCGCGCACTGGGCAGGCGGTAGTTCGGCAGCTCCATGACGAAGGGCACGGCCTCGCCCGAGAACAGCGTCCTCCTCATGACCAGCGCCACCAGAACGGCCACCGCGATGCCGCCGAAGTACAGCCCCACCATGACCAGCCCGCCGCTCGTCGGGAAGAACGCGGCCGTGAAGAACGCGTAGATGGGAAGCTTCGCCGAACAGCTCATGTACGGCGTGAGCAGGATGGTCATCTTGCGGTCGCGCTCGGACGGCAGCGTGCGCGACGCCATGACCGCCGGCACCGTGCACCCGAACCCGATGAGCATGGGCACGATGCTGCGCCCCGACAGGCCCATCTTGCGCAGCAGCTTGTCCATGACGAAGGCCACGCGCGCCATGTAGCCCGAATCCTCCAGAAGCGACAGGAAGAAGAACAGCGTCACGATGATGGGCAGGAAGCTCAAAACGCTGCCCACCCCGTTGAACACGCCGTCGATGACGAGCGATTGCAGCCCCTCGTTCACCTGGGCCGCCGCGAGCGCTCCGGCCGTGACGTCGGTGAGCCACGAGATGCCCGCGTCCAGCGCCTCGGACAGCCACGCCCCCACCACGTCGAACGTGAGCCAGAACACGAGCGCCATGATGGCGATGAACGCGGGAATGGCAGTGTATGTGCCGGTGAGCAGGCGGTCGAGTCGGATGCTGCGCGCGTGCTCGCGGCTCTTGCGCGGCTTCACCACCGTTTCGGAGCACACCTTGCC
The DNA here is from genome assembly GCA_958454405.1 of uncultured Eggerthellaceae bacterium. Taxonomy (GTDB): domain Bacteria; phylum Actinomycetota; class Coriobacteriia; order Coriobacteriales; family Eggerthellaceae; genus Enteroscipio. The sequence goes on from CAUEBO010000025.1 coordinate 16,379, forward strand.
GATGAAGCAGAAGCGCATGTCGGCGATGGCGGCTGCACGGTCGAGCCCGCGCTCGGCCTCCATCTGGCTCACGATGTGCTCGAGCATGTGCTTCTCGTTCTGGTCGAGCTCAAGCTTCTCGAGCACCAAGGAATCGCCCTCGGCCAGCTTGCTCGCCGCAAAGCGGACGGGGATGCCCGCGCGCTCGGCATGGTCGTCGACAAGCGCCATGATGCCGTGCAGGCACCGGTGCACCGCCCCGCCATGCTCGTCAGCGGCGCAGAAATCCTGCCGCACCGGGCTCTCCTGGAACCGGGCGACGTGCAGCGCATGGTCCACCAGTTCGCCGATCCCCTCGTTCTTCGAAGCCGATATGGGGACGACCGGGATCCCCAGCAGCTCTTCCATCTCGTTGACGAGGATGGTGCCGCCGTTGCCCTCCAGCTCGTCCATCATGTTGAGGGCCAGCACCATGGGCATGCCCAGCTCCAAAAGCTGCATGGTCAAATACAGGTTGCGCTCCACGTTCGTGGCGTCCACGATGTTGATGATGCAGCGCGGGCGCTCGTCCAGCAGGTACTGCCTCGTGACCACCTCCTCGCTGGAGTACGGGGACATCGAGTAGATGCCGGGCAGATCGGTGACTCTCGCCTCCGGATGGCCCTTGACCGGGCCGTCCTTGCGATCCACCGTGACGCCGGGGAAGTTGCCCACATGCTGGTTCGCGCCGGTCAGCTGGTTGAACAGCGTGGTCTTGCCGCAGTTCTGGTTTCCCACGAGCGCGAACGTGAGCGGCTCGCCTTCGGGCAGCGGGCTCTCGTCGGCCTTGTCGTGGAACCGGCCGCCCTCGCCGAGTCCAGGATGCGGCAGCGGCTTGCGCTCAGGAAAGACGCGCGGAGGCCGCGCGGGCCCGGCGGATCCGGCGGAGGCATCCCGCTCGTCTTCCACCTCGATCTTGCGCGCATCGTCCAACCGCAGCGTCAGCTCGTAGCCGTGGATGCGCACCTCCACGGGATCGCCCAAGGGGGCGTGCTTGACCATGGTCACGTCAGCCTGCGGGATGATGCCCATGTCCAGAAAATGCTGGCGCAGCGATCCTTCGCCGCCGACCGCCACCACCGTGGCCGTTTTCCCGATGGAAAGGTTGTTCAGAGTGGTCAATGCTGCTCCTCGCACGACCGCGGCGAGCCCCTCGCCCGGCCGACGCCTCTCGTCGTTCGTCTTGCACCATGGTACCGCGAAACGACGGAGTTGGGGCGAAAAAGTTGCACAAGGCAAACGATACCGCAGAAAGACAGAGGCCGCGCACGGCAGCGACCCTCCGGCACCGCTCAGGGGATCCGAAAGCGCCCCGCGCCCTCCTGGCGCCCAGGACGTCCCGCTCGTGTCCGCATGAAGAAAAAAGGAGGCTGCATCAAAAGGACCAGCGAGGCATGCCTGTGCCGGTCGAGCCGTAGGGCAAGGGCTCTGCCCTTGCCGTCGACCTGCGGAGACGTTGCTGGCTGAGCGGCAAGGGCAGGGCCCTTGCCCTGCAAGAACGCCGAAATGCGACTTTTGACACAGCCCCCTTCACCAAGGCGAAACGGCCAAGCGGCTCGCATCGGCGCTTCGACCCGCGCGCCGAAGCGTCATCGAAACTGCGAAGGATGCTTCTCGAAGAAGTCGAACCGCGGCGGAAGCTCCCGGATGCGATGGCGCCCCTCGGTTATCTCCCCGGCGCTGCACAGCTCGTCGAAGTTGTCGAAATCGTAGTTCCAGCTGAAGAAGTCGTCGAATTCGAAGCTCAGGTAGTCGCATATCTTCTCGGTGCCGATCGGCACGATGGGATGCATGAGCAGCGTCGCGATGCGCAGCAGGTAGAACGAATCCACGAGCACCTGACGGCGAGCCGTTTCGTCGTCTCCCAGCTCGGCTGCGCGAATGCCCTCGGTCCAGTGCTTGTTCGCCCAGCGGATGAACTCGTCCATGAGCGACATGACGGAATGCAGCTCCACCTTGCTCATGAGCCTGTCGTACTTCGAAAGCGCACGGAAAGCCTGCGAAACGGCTTCAGGCGAAGGATCGCCCAGCGGCATGTAGCCCTCGAAATTCTTCTGCGCCTCGTAGAAGCAGCTGCGCGCCAGCCGGTTGAACACGTTCGTGAGCAGCGCGCCCTCCTTGAGGACCGGATCGGCGATGCGCGGATCGGCCAGTTCCTCCTCGGTGGCCAGGAAGGGTTTCGGCTTGAAGCCGACGGACTTCTGGTCCAAGCCGAGCGCCAGGAAGTGCGCGCGCAGCTGCTCGACGGTGTAGTGGTCCAAAAGCTCGTCGGCCGAGGGAGGCTTGACGGAACCGGACGACGAGGCCTTCTTGTCGCCGAACAGGATATGGTGGTTCGCCACGAGGTTGGTCTGGCGCAAAGGGGCGTCGGTCTTGCCGGGCACGAGTATGTCGCCGGGCTTGATGGCCTCGACGAGCGCAGGCTGGGCAACGCCGTAGAAGTACAGGTTGTCCTGGCCGATGAACTGGTATATCTCGGCGTCCTTCGAGCACCACCAATCGCGCCAGCTGCCGCGCGGCAGGCCCATCTGGTCGTTCACGGCCATGGTGAACGACATCGGGGCCCACAGGCTCTCGGGCCAGCACCATACGGTGAGCCCTTCCACGCCGTCGATGACCGGAGCCTTCACGCCCCATTCGATGTTGCCCGTGATGCGGAACGGCACGAGGGCCTTCCCGGTGCGGAAGCGTATCCCGGCTCCGCCGAGCACTTCGCGCGCCGCATCGCGATCGTCGATGGTGGCGAACTCGATCTCGAAGCTCTGCTTGCCCTTCTCGGGCTCGCGCAGCTCGTGGGCGGGCAGGCTCTCCGCAACGGCATCGTAGGCTTCGCGCGCATCGTTTTTGATGTAGACCACGGGCGGGCTGAGGAACTCCTTGACCGTCTGCGACACGATGGGGCGGACGTCGGGATCGGCCTCGAGCTCCGCCACGCGCTCGCGCAAAAAGCCGGCGAAAGCGGGCAGGTCGAAGTACCAGTTCTCAACCGGGCGCATTTCGGGCACCGTGCCCGTGATGGTGGACTTCGGGGCGATGAGGTCCTCGGGCGCGTAGCTGTGGCCGAGGTCGCACTCGTCGGCGTAGGCGTGCTCGGACTTGCAGCCCTGCACGGGGCAGCGGCCCACGACCTGGCGGCCGTTCAGGAACGTGCCGGCCTCCGCGTCGTAGAACTGCAGCGTCGCGCGCTTGTGCAAGTGCCCATTCTCGTGCAGTTTCTCGATGACCTTCTCGCTGATGAGCTGGTGCACGTCGCCCGAGTGGCCCATCCCGGACCCCTCGTAGATGGACAGGCTGATGCCGTAGGCGTCGAGCGTCCGCTTCTGCGCCTCGTGGTTCATCTGCACGTACTCCTCGATGGTGCCGTCGAACCCGCCGGCCTCCACGAGCTTGCGGTAGCCCTCGTTGATGGGCGAGCCGAAGCAGTCGGTGCCGCTGATGAACCGCACGTTCTCCGCGCCGATGCGGTCGCGCAGGAAGCGGGCGAAGGCGTCTGCCGGCACGAACACGCCGGCGATGTGGCCGAAGTGCAGCGGTTTGTTGCCGTAGGGCATGCCCGCCGTCACCACGGCGCGCTTCGGCCAGGAAACGCGTTTGTGCTTATCGGGCGATGCTGCCATCGTTCTCCAACTCCTTCAGCGCGGCGACGAGGCTGTCTGCGGACACGTCGCTTCGGGACATGAGGCCGAGCAGCGTCGACAGGTCAGAGCCTGTGGGTTTGAGCTCGACGGTGGTGTAGGCCGTCATGTTCGCAAGCTCGGCGGCCTTCGCCACGGCGTCCTCCTGGGTGCCCACCTCGTCGGCCAGGCCGTTGTCCACGGCGTCAAGGCCCGTGAACGTCAGGCCGGTCGCGAGCGCGCGCACCTCGTCGACGGCCATGCCGCGGCCGTCGGCCACGGTCTGGATGAACGTCTCGTTGATCTGGTCGACCATGGCCTGGTAGTAGGCGCGCTCCTCGTCGGTGAGGGCGCGAGTGCCGTAGCTGGAGTCCTTGCTGTCGGCGGACGTGATGTTCTCGATGCCGATGCCGAGCATGTCGTAGAGGCCGGACAGATCGGTGACCTGCATGGCGGTGCCGATGGCCCCGATGGCGGTGGACTTGGCGGTGTAGATGTAGTCGGCCTGCGAGGATATCTCGTAGGCGGCCGACGCGTTCGTGGCCGCGCTCGACACCACCACGGGCTTGCCGGTGCTCTCGGAGAACTCCTTGACGTACTCGGACATCTCCTCGCCGGCGGTTGCGGTGCCGCCGCCCGAATTCACGCGCAGCACGATGGCCTTGACGTGCGAATTGCTCGCGGCGATGTCGAGCTGCTCCTTGAGGCCCTCGGGGCTGCACGTGGTGCCGTCGTACTGGATGGTGCCGTCGAGCTCGATGACGCCGACGGCATCGCTCGCAAGGTAGTCGATGCTGGAAACCGAAGACGTCGCGCCCACGGAGCCGAACGACGAAAAAGCGCTCGCGCACGACACCATGCCCACGACGAGCAGGACGAATATCAAGACGACCGAAACGAGCGCGACGATCCAGCCGCGGCTCTTCTTCGGCGCAGGGGGCTGGACGTAGGGCTGCTGCCCGTAGCCGCCGGGAGCGGGCGCGCCGGGCTGGGGCGCAGGGGGCTGCTGCCACACCTGCTGCTGCCAGTTGCTGCTGTTTTGGGACATGTTCCCTCCTCGTTCGGGCTGGGATCATACTACCGCATGCGACAGGGAACCGCGCCCGACGGACGCGGTTCCATGATGGTTCCATTATACGGCAACGCAGCCATACCCTGCGTGACGACCGCTTGACGGATGCGGCGGCGGAAGGCCCGCGGCGCGGGCCGCTAGATCTCGATGGCGTCGCCCTTGCTGTGCTGGGCCTTCTTGGCGGTGCGCAGCAGGAACTCCTGGTTCGTGTCCGTCTGCTTGAGCGACTTGATGAGCATGTCCATGGCGCGCTCGGTGCTGTTCATGTTCGCCAGGATGCGGCGCACGGCCCAGATGAGCGGCGCCTCCTGCGGATCGAGCAGCAGGTCCTCCTTGCGCGTGCCACTGGCCACCGGATCGATGGCCGGGAACACGCGGCGGTCGGCGAGGCTGCGGTCGAGCTTGAGCTCCATGTTGCCCGTGCCCTTGAACTCCTCGAAGATGACCTCGTCCATCTTCGAGCCGGTGTCGATGAGCGCCGACGCGAGGATGGTGAGGCTGCCGCCGCCTTCGATGTTGCGCGCGGCGCCGAGGAAGCGCTTGGGCGGATAGAGCGCCGTGGAATCCACGCCGCCCGACAGGATGCGGCCCGAAGCCGGCTGCGCCAGGTTGTAGGCGCGCGCGAGGCGCGTGAGCGAGTCGAGCAGGATCACGACGTCCTTCCCGCATTCCACGAGCCGCTTCGCGCGCTCGATGACCAGCTCGGCCACGGCGATGTGGTTCTCGGTGGGCATGTCGAAGGTGGAGGAAATGACCTCGCCCTTGATGGAGCGCTCCATGTCCGTGACCTCTTCGGGACGCTCGTCCACGAGCAGGCACATAAGGTGAACTTCGGGGTTGTTCGCGCTGATGGCGGCGGCGATGTCCTTGAGGATGGTCGTCTTGCCGGCCTTCGGCGGGCTCACGATCAGCCCGCGCTGGCCCTTGCCGATGGGAGACACGAGGTCGATGACGCGGGCCGTGATGGTGGTCTTGCCGTGCTCCATGGCCAGGCATTCGTCCGGATACACCGGCGTGAGGTCGCCGAAGCGCACGCGGTTGCCGCATTCCTCCACGGGAGTCCCGTTGATGGCGGTGACCTTCTGGATGGCGGCGTACTTCTCGTTCTCGCGCGCGGGACGCGTCTGCCCGGTCACGAGGTCGCCCTTGCGCAGGCCGTTGCGGCGGATGGTGGACAGGCCCACGTAGCAGTCCGTCTCGCCCGGCAGGTAGCCCTGGGTGCGGAGGAAGCCGTACCCGTCGGCCAGGATGTCGAGGATGCCCGTCGCTTCGATGAAGCCTTCGGCCTTCACGCTGGCCGCGAACACGGCTTCGACGAGCTCGGCTTTCTTGAGGCCCGCCGCATCGACGTCGAGTTCGGCGGCTTTCGCGCGCAGCTCGGCCACTTTGAGCTTCGCCAGATCCTCGCGCGACACGCTGGGCTGCACCTCGCGGCCGCCTTGGCCGTTGTTGTGCTGGCGCCGCTGGCGGCGCTGGTTCTGGTTGCCCTGGTTGCCCTGGCCGTTCTGCTTGCCGTTCTGCTTCTGCTTGTTGGCCGAGCCCGCCTTGGCGCCTCCGTTCGAGTTCCCGGCCCGCTTGGAGGAAGCGCCCTGCGCATCGCCTCCGGCGTTCGCCTTGACGGATTTGCGCGGCGTCCGCGCGACCGGCCCGCGCGCCGTGGAAGCGGCGCCTTCCGCCTTGCCCGCCGGGGCCTTGGCGTTCACGCTGGTGGAGCGGCGGCGGCGCGGGGCCTGCGTCGTCGTGGCTGCTTCGTTATCGCTCATGCGCCCTGCACTTTCTCCCAGTCCTTCAAAAACGCGTCGAGGCCGCGGTCCGTCAGCGGATGCTGGACGCACTTCTTGAGCGCGGCGAACGGGACCGTGGCGATGTCGGCGCCCATGAGGGCCGCCTGGGTCACGTGGTTGGCGCTGCGCACGGATGCGGCGATGATCTCGACCTCGTGGCCGAAATCGTAGTTGTTCACGGCCTGCACGACATCGGCGAGCTGGGATATGCCGTCCTCGGAGATGTCGTCGAACCGGCCGACGAAGGGGCTGATGTAGCGGGCCCCGGCGCGGGCGGCCATGATGGCCTGCGGAACGCTGAAGCACAGCGTCATGTTCACGGGGATGCCCTCCGAGGCAAGCTGCTTCGTGGCGGCAAGCCCCTCGATCATGGTCGGGAGCTTCACCACCACGTTGTCGGCGAGCGCCGCCAGCTCGCGGCCGTCGCGGATCATCTCGTCGCGCGTCATGGCGACGCTCTCGGCCGACACGGGCCCGTCGACGATCTCGCAGATGCGCTTGATGTGATCGTGGAAATCGGCGAGCTTGCCGCCGGTGCGCGCGTACAGCGTCGGGTTCGTCGTCACGCCCGCGAGCACGCCCCAGCTGGCGGCCTCCTCGATCTCAGCGAGGTCGGCGGTGTCCAGAAAAAACTTCACCCAGTCCTCCTTTATGCATTGGCTTTTTGGCTTGAAACGCACGCAAATGCGCGCATGGGTTCCGTGGCGATGGATTGCAATGTGATGGGTTTTCTTCCTTGAAAGGTAAAGAACTGCAGATCATGGTAGCGCATGTCTTTGCTCCGTTCAAGCAAAAAGCTTGCCGGATCATGGATTTGCGATGGAAACCCGGCTACGAAACGGTGCGCGCGGGAACCCAGGGAGCGCGCCCCGCCCAGCCGATGCGACCGCATCGGCGTCGAGCCTAGAAGGACGAGCGTCCCATCCGCTCGCTCGCGCCGAAGAAGAAGGATGATTCGATGGAAAGCTCGTAGCGGTATCCGGCCTCGATCGTCATGGCGCCGGATCCGTCCTGCAAACCCAGCTCGCAGTAGCTGCCCGAATCGCCGAACAGATCGGCCTCGCCGAACCACATGCTTCCGCTGGCGGCCCTCACCTGGTAGGTGCCCGGCGGAAGCTCGATCGAGGCCGCAGGCGAATCGCCGAAGAAAACCGACGACACGAGCACGTCGCCCTGGTACACCTTGAGGAGGTGGAAGTCATCTTCGCCCGCGGGCACGGTGATGGCCACTTCGCTTGAATTGCCGACGAAGCCCTGGTCGTGGTAGAGCTCGCCAGTGCCGGGCGCCTCCTGGATGCAGGAAGCGGCGCGCTTTGCCGCATCCTCGTACGAATCCAGCGCCGTGAACGCCTCGTAGGCGTCGAAGTACCTGCCTTCGGCCAGCAGCGCATCGGCGGCGGCGTAGTCGGCGATGTTCCCGCATTCCTTCGAGAGCTCGGTGGCGTCCTGGAACCCGAGGATGGTGCGGAACCCGTCGCGGGCGGCCGCATAGTCGCCTGCATCCATGAGCGCCGCCGCACGCTCGTATTCGAGATGCTTCTTGCACAGCGTCACCTGCTGCTGCGCATCGCGGTAGTCGCCGAGCCCTTCGTAGGCGGCCTGCGCTTCGGCGTAGGATCCTTCCTCGTACAGCGACGTCGCCTGCGCGTATGCGTTCGAGCGGGCGAACTCGGGCGCGGAGAGCCCGACGACGGCGACCGAGCACAGCACGACGACGGCGGCGACGGCGGATGCGATGATGATTTTCGTCCGCCTCTTGACGCCGGGCTTCGACGGGCCCTGCGGCGACGCGGGCGGCTGCGAGGCCCAATAGCCCTGCGGAGGCACGGGCTGCTGCACGGGAGGCTGGGCGGGCTGGAAGCCCTGCGGAGGCATGGGAGGCTGGAAGGCGGCTTGCAAAGGTGCGGAGCCGGCCTGCGGAACGTTCGAAGCAGGATCGGCGATTCCGAAGCCGCATACGGGACATGTCCCGGCTCCTTCGGCCACCGGGGAACCGCACTGGGGACAGAACATCGAGCCCTCCTCCACTCCTCGTCATTCGCCCCATTGTACCACGAGGCGCTCGGAGCGGATCCTCTGCGCGGTGCGCACAGAGAGGCTTCGAACTGCCCGAGCGGAAAGCCGCGCGCTAGCCGAGCGTGCGGTAGAAGCACGAGCGCGCGCCGGTGTGGCACGCCGGGCCGGCCGGATGCACGAGCGCGAGCAGCGCATCGGCATCGCAGTCGTAGCGCAGCTCCACGAGCTTCTGCACATTGCCCGAGGTCGAGCCCTTGTGCCACAGCTCCTGGCGGCTGCGGCTCCAGAACACCGTCTCACCCCGCTCGAGCGTGAGCCTGAGGGATTCGGCGTTCATCCACGCCATCATGAGCACTTCGAGCGTGTCGGCATCCTGCACGATGCAGGGGATGAGGCCGGCTTCGTTGTAGGTCAGGTCGGAAACGTCCATATCCCATTCCTTGTCTTCGCGCGCCGCTACAGCCGCACCGGGATGCCCTGGGCGCGCATGTGCTCCTTCACCTGGCGGACGGTGAGCTCGCCGAAGTGGAACACGCTGGCGGCCAGCACGGCATCGGCCTCGCCCTCGATGACGCCCTGGGCGAAGTGCTCCAGCTTGCCGACCCCGCCCGACGCGATGACCGGGATGTTCACGGCGCGCGCGACGGCGCGGGTGAGCGCGCAGTCGAAGCCGTCGCGGCTGCCGTCGCGGTCCATGCTGGTGAGCAGGATCTCCCCCGCCCCGCGCCGGGCCGCCTCGGCCGCCCACGCCACGGCGTCGATGCCCGTGGCCGTGCGCCCGCCGTGGGTGTAGACCTCCCACTTGTTCGGGTTGCCCGCCACCTGCTTGGCATCGACGGCCACGAGGATGGCCTGGGTGCCGAACGCGGCGGCTGCCTGCGTGATGAGCTCGGGGTTCGCCACGGCGGCCGAGTTCACCGACACCTTGTCGGCGCCGGCGGCTATCATCGTGCGTATGTCGGCCACGCTGCGGAAGCCGCCGCCCACGCAGTACGGCAGGTGCAGCCGCTCGCTCGCACGGCTGGCCAGATCCACCGTGGTGGCGCGGTCGTCGCTCGTGGCCGTGATGTCCAGGAAGATGACCTCGTCGGCCCGCTCCTCGTCGTAGCGCTGCGCGAGCTCGATGGGGTCGCCCGCATCGCGCAGGTTCACGAAGTTGACGCCCTTCACCACGCGCCCGTCCTTCACGTCCATGCAGGGGATCACTCGTTTGGCTAGCATGCTTTCCCTTCCGTCGTTGCTGACGCAACGACGGACGTGCCGACGCTGCGCGGGTTCTTCGCGGCACGCTTGCCGCTCCAGGTTCTCCTCACGTGCCCAAGGCACGCTTCGTCGAGCCTTCACGGCAATCGAGCTCGCGAAAAACCCGCTCGCTGACTTTGCCGGACATGCGAGACTCACATTCCACAAGGGTTCGCCTGCGCGCGGACGCGATCGGCGGCGCGGTTGGCCTCGTCGCAGGCGCGCACGCCGTCGGCCACCGAGAGCGCGCCCTCGTACACGGCGCGACCGGCGATGACGCCCTCGATGCAGTCGGCCACCTGCCCGAGCGCTTCGATGTCGGCGATGCCCGCCACGCCGCCCGATGCGGTCACCGGGTGCCCGAACGCCTCGGCCATGCGCACGTACGCGGCGGGATCGATGCCCGTCTGCATGCCGTCGCGCGCGATGTCGGTGTAGACGAGGTGCTTGAATCCCAGGCCGGCCACTCGGCGCGCCAGCTCCTCGGCCGCCATGCCTGAGCCCTCGCGCCAGCCGGCCACGGCCACCTCGCCGCCCTTGGCGTCGATGCCGGCGACCAGCAGGCCCTTGAAGCGCGCGATGGCCGACTCGGCGAAATCGGGGTCGGCCACGAGGCTCGTGCCCAGCACGACGCGCGACACGCCCGCGTCGTAGAGGCGCTGGACGGTGTCCATGGTGCGGATGCCGCCTCCCACCTCCACTTTGAGCAGCGTCTTCGCAAGGATGCGCTCGATGATGCCGATGTTCTCGGGCAAGCCCGACTTCGCGCCGTCCAAGTCGACCACGTGCAGCCACGTGGCGCCCTGCTCCTCGAACAGCTGCGCTTGCGCGGCCGGATCGTCGTTGTAGACCGTCACGCGGTCGTAGTCGCCCTTGGCCAGGCGGACGGCTTTGCCGCCCAGGATGTCGATGGCGGGAAGCAGATGCACGGCGATCACGCCCCTTTCACGATGGAAACGAAATTGCGCAGCACGGCCGCGCCCGCGTCCGAGCTCTTCTCGGGATGGAACTGCACGCCGAACGCCGTGTCGCGGTACTGCACGGCACAGGGAAACGTCATGCTGTGCGCGGTCTCCGCCACGACGAACGGCCCGGCAGGGGCGATGTAGCTGTGCGTGAAGTAGAAGTAGGTGCCTGGATCGATGCCCTGGAACAACGGGCAGCTCCAGTCAACCTGCTCAGCTGAAGGGCAAAGCGGCGCCCAGTCGCTCGGCGGTCCTTGCTCGCGCGAAGCGTCCACCGGACGCTTCGGATCGTGCGGAACTCGCTTGGTGGGCGCCGCTCCGCCCTTCAGCTGAGCACTTGCAGGCTGCACCATGTTCCAACCGACGTGGGGCACCTTGTAGAGGAGCCCTTTTTCATCGCGCGACGGCATCTTCGCCACCACGCCGGGAAGGACGGCGAGGCCGGGGGCGTTGTGGGTGGACGTTTCGTCATCCTCGTCAGGCGCCCCCTCGGTGCCTTCCTCGAACAGGAGGTGCATGCCCAGGCAGATGCCCAGAAACGGCGCGCCGGCCGCGATGCGGTCGCGCACGGCCTCCATCTGCCCCAGCTCGCACATGGTGGCGGACGCGTCGGCGAAGGCGCCCACGCCCGGCAGCACCACGGCGTCGGCGCGCGCGATGGCGGCCGCGTCGTCGGTGACGAACGCGTCGCCGCCGGCCGCGATCAAGCCGCGCTCCACGCTTTTCAGGTTGCCCTTTCGATAGTCCACGACGGCGATCATAGCGCAAACATTCCCATCATACGTTGCCGATACAGTCAGTGCGAAGCGTCGATGCGGCCGCTGCCAGAGGCAGTTACAACCTACAGCGACCCCTTCGTGGACGGCAGCTCGCCGTCCAGGCGCTCGTCGGGCTCCACGGCCTCGCGCAGAGCGCGGGCTGCGGCCTTGAATGCGGCTTCCACGATGTGGTGCGCGTTCTCGCCGGCCAGGCCGCGCACGTGCAGCGTGCATCCCGCGTTCGCGGCGAACGCGATGAAGAACTCCTTGGCGAGCGCCGCGTCGAACGCGCCGATCATCACCGGCGGCACATCGAGCGCCCAGTGCAGCTGCCCGCGACCGGAAAGGTCGCAGGCGGCAAGCACCAGGGACTCGTCCATGGGCAGCGCGAGCGAGCCGAAGCGCCGGATGCCGCGCTTGTCGCCGAGCGCTCGGGCGAACGCCTGCCCCAGCACGATGCCCACATCCTCCACCGTGTGGTGTCCGTCCACCTCCAGGTCGCCCTGCGCCTGCACCGTCAGGTCGAACAAGCCGTGGCGGCCGAACGCGCACAGCATGTGGTCGAAGAACCCGATGCCCGTTTTCGCATCGACCCGGCCCGCACCGTCGAGATCGATCCCAACCGTTATGTCGGTCTCGCTCGTCGTGCGCTTGATCTCGGCAAAGCGTCGTTGTGCATCCATGTCCGCTTCCCTTTCCCTTTCCGCTTCCAAAACCCGCGAACCCGCAGCCGCTCCTCTACGATGCGCACGGCCTCGAGACGCCGTCGGCGCCCATGACGATGTCCCGAAGCGCGCGCAAGAACGCGTCGTTCTCCTCGGCGGAGCCGATGCTCACGCGCAAGCAGTTCTCAAGACGCGGCGCGCGAGAGAAGTCGCGCACGAGGATGCCGCGCGCATAGAGCGCCTCCCATGCCTCGGCCGCCCCCTCCATGCGGAACAGCACGTAGTTCGCATCCGACGGGAACGGCGTCACGCCCGGCAGCGTCTTCAGCCCCTGGATCACGCGCGCCCGTTCGCCGATGATGGCATCGATGCCCGGCTCGAACCTCGCGCGGTTGGCGTACACGACGCGCGCGATGGCCTGCGACACCGCATCCACCGAGTACGGCTGGCGCACCTTCACGAACTCGCGGAGGACCTCCGCGTCCCCCAGAAGATAGCCCATGCGCACGCCGGCCAGGCTGAACGCCTTCGAGAACGTGCGCAGCACGACGAGGTTCTTGTGCGCGCCCAGGTACGGGCGCATCGTCTGGCGCGAGAACTCGAAGTACGCCTCGTCCACCATGACCAGCGCATCGGTGGCGTCCAGCAGCTCGAGCATGAAGGCCTCGCTGGCGAGCTCGCCCGTGGGGTTGTTCGGGCTGGTCACGATGACGTAGTCGATGCCGCCTTGCGCCACGCGGGCCAGCACGGCCTCCTCGTCGATGCGGTAGCCGTCCCCGCGGAACATGTTCTCCACCGCCGTGCCCGTCAGGCGCGCGTTGTTCTCGTACACCGAGAACGTGGGGGGCATGTTCAAAAACGTGCGGCCCGGCCCGCCCCATGCGAGCGCGATGCCGAACAAAAGCTCGTCGCCGCCGTTGCCCACGAGCACCTGGTCGCGGTCGAGGCCGTTCGCCTCGGCGATCATGTCGCGCAGCTCGTTGGCCAGCGGATCCGGGTAGCGGTTGAAGGGCAGGCGCTTCAGCTCGCGCATGATGTCGCGGCGGATGTCCTCCTCCACGTCGTGCGGGTTCTCGTTCGCCGAAAGGAAGGCCTGCGCCGGCAGGTACTTTGGATCGTACGGCTCGAGGCCGGCCAGCTGGGGCGCGGCAGAGCAGACGCTACGCATCGGCGGCACCGCCCTCGGCCCGCGGCGTGAAGGCGCCTCCCTCTTCGCCGAACACGTTGCCGCAGCGCAGCAGGTTCCGGCGCATCTCGACGCTTCGCGCGTGCGCCCACAGGCCCTCGTGGCGCGCGATGGTCTCGATGGCGTCGGCGTCGTGGGCGAGCGCGGCCGACGAGTACTGGATGACGCTCGACTTCTTCACGAACTCATCCACCGAAAGCGGCGAGGCGTAGCGCGCCGTGCCGCCGGTGGGCAGCGTGTGGTTCGGCCCGGCCACGTAGTCCCCCACGGCCTCCGGCGTCCACGCGCCCAGGAAGATGGCGCCCGCGTTGCGGATGGCGCCCAAAAGGTCGAACGCGTGGTCCAGATGCAGCTCCAGGTGCTCGGGCGCGATGACGTTCACCGCTTCAAGCGCCTGCGGCAGGTCGGCGCACACCACGACGAGCCCCTGGTCGGCCAGCGAGGCGGCGGTGATCTCGGCGCGGGTGGACGATTCCAGGTGGCGCTCGATGGCGCGCTCCACCTCGTCGGCGTAGGCGGCGTCGAACGTGACCAGGTAGCACGAGGCCAGCGGATCGTGCTCGGCCTGCGCCATGAGGTCGATGGCCACAAGCGCCGGATCGGCCGTGGCGTCGGCCACCACGCACACCTCCGACGGCCCGGCGATCATGTCTATCCCGACATCGCCCGACACGATCTTCTTCGCAGCGGCCACGTAGGCGTTGCCGGGGCCGGTGATCTTCGCCACGGGCTCGATGGATTCGGTGCCGTAGGCGAGCGCGCCCACGGCCTGCGCGCCGCCCACCGCGTAGATCTCGGTGACGCCCGCCAGGCGGCATGCGTGCAGGATGGCCGGATCGAGCTTCCCCGACTTCGTCGGCGGCGTCACGCACACGATGCGCGGCACTCCCGCCACGGCGGCGGGCAGCGCGTTCATGAGCACCGTCGAAGGATAGAGGGCGCGCCCTCCCGGCACGTAGATGCCCACGGATTCCAGCGGCTCCACCTTGCTGCCCACGAGCGCGCCGTCCTCGCGCACGGTGAACCAGCTCTGCTGCTTCTGGCGCTCGTGGAAGTCGCGGATCTGGTCGGCGGCCTGGCGCAGAGCCTTCGCCGTCGCGTCGTCCACGTAGGCCACGGCCTCGTCGATGGCCAGCTGAGGAACGCGGAAGTTTTCGAGGCGCACCCCGTCGAACTGCTCCGTGTACGCGCGCAGGGCCGCATCGCCGCGCTCGCGAACGTCCTGGATGATGTCGGCGGCCGCCGTGAGCGCAGCGGCGTTGAAGGCTCCCGTGCGCTTGAGGTGCTTGTTCGAGAAAGCCTCGCCCGGCTTCAGTATGACGCGGCGCATATGCTCACTCCTGTCCTTCGCTCGCTTGCTGCGCGGCCGGGGCGTCCGCCCCTCGCTGCAGCGCTTCCGCCAATTGTACGATACGCGGATCGGTTCTGAACGCGCAGGCGTTCGAGAAGAACCGCGCGGTGGACGAGAGGACGTCCTCCACCACCACGAGGTCGTTCTCGCGCAAGGTCGTGCCCGTCGCCGTGATGTCGACGATGCGCTCGGCCATCCCCGTCAATGGTGCCAGTTCGATGTTTCCATGCAGTTTCACGATTTCCACCTGCGTGCCCGTCTGCGCGTAATGGGCGGCGGTGATGCGCGGGTACTTCGTGGCCACGCGGATGGAGCCGAGGCGCCGACAGTGCTCCTCGGTCGCCTCCGCGGCGCCGGCGGGCTCGGCCACCACGAAGCGGCACCCCCCGTAGCCCAGGTCAACAAGCTCGACGACGTCGGTGGAGGCCTCCAGCAGGGAGTCCTCGCCGCAGATGCCGCAGTCCGCCGCGCCCAGCGCCACGAAGGCAGGGGCGTCGGTGGGGCGCACGATGACGTACTCGACGCCCGGGTTGCGGATGATGAGCTGGCGGCCGGGCTCGGCCAAACCCGTCACGTCGAGGCCCGCGGCCTCGAGCGCGCGGACGGTGTCGGCGTTGAGCGAGCCTTTCGGCACCGCGATGCGCAGGGGGCGCAGGTTGCCACCCTGAGCGGAGGCGTCGCCCGACGCCGCAGTCGAAGGATCCCCGGCGGCGCGAGCGGAAACCGTCGCGGTTGTCGCAGCATGGGATCCTTCGGCCCGCCTCGCTCGCTCCGGATTACATTGCGCAGCCGCGGCCATGGCCTGCTCGAGGAAGAACGCGAAGCCTGCGGCCGGGCGGCTTTCGCCGTAGGACCCGATCATGTTGTCGTAGCGCCCGCCGCTGCCCAGCGGCGTGCCCAGCCCGTCGGCATAGGCCTCGAACACGATGCCCGTGTAGTAGTCGAACGAGCTCATGACCGAGAAGTCCACGAGCAGCCGGTCGGCCAAGCCGGCCTCGGCCAGTAGGTCGAACGTGCGGGCGAACGCGTCCAGCCCGTCTTCGCAGCCGAGCGGGGCGACGAGGGCGCGCACGTCGTCGATGGCCTCGCGGCCTCCGCGGATGCGCGGGAGCGAGCGGACGGCAGCGGCGAACACGGGCGGAACGGACGCGGCGCGCGCCTCCTCCCCCGTCAAACGGTCGAGCTCGACGAAGTTGGAAGCGTGGTAGGAATCGAGCACCTGCCCCTTCCACGCCGCAGGCGCGCCGCTGGCCTCCAGAAGCGCGCGCAGCACGCCCACGGTGGCGATCGCCAGCTTGAAATCGCCCGCTCCTGCCAAGGCCAGGGCCTCGGCGAGCAGTCCCACCACCTCCGCGTCGGCCTCGGGCCCCGCTTCGCCGACGCACTCGATGCCGAATTGCGTCATCTCGCGCGCTGCAGCCTGCATCTCCACTTCCGCCTCGCGGAACACGCGCTGCATGTAGCGGAAGCGAAACGGGCCGGGCTGCCCTGCCAGGCGCGTGGCGCACATGCGCGCCACCTGCAGCGTCACGTCCGGCCGCATGGCCAGCAGGTCGCCCCGCGCGTCGAAGAGCTTGAACGGCGAGCCGCTCACGCGGCCGCCCGCGCGCATGACGTCCATCACTTCGAGCGTCGGCGTCTCGATGGGCGCGTACCCGCGCGCCGCGAAGCAGTCCTGCACGTCGCGGGCGATGCGCTCGCGAGCCACCGCCTCATCGGACAGCACGTCTCTGAATCCCGCCGGCGTCACTGCGTTCATGGGTCCGGGCTTCCTTTCCTCGTCTTTTCGCTTTCGATGCTGGATGCGGTCCGATGATAGCACCACGCGATCATCCGGCGGCGGAGCTCCTCCGGTTCCGCATCGTGTCGCTATACTTTATCACAGTAGAGTGCTAAAGCAACATGAAATCGGCCGCGCGTGGAAATCGACACAGAAAGCGTTCAGGGGGCACCTTCTCACATTCGCACGCCCGTGCATGCGAGCGCGCCTTCTCGCATGCGTGCATGCGGGCGCGCCATCCCCTATCCGCTCGATCCACCTGCAAGCCATGCGCCGCCCAAATATCGAACCGCCAGCCT
The DNA here is from genome assembly GCA_958454405.1 of uncultured Eggerthellaceae bacterium. Taxonomy (GTDB): domain Bacteria; phylum Actinomycetota; class Coriobacteriia; order Coriobacteriales; family Eggerthellaceae; genus Enteroscipio. The sequence goes on from CAUEBO010000025.1 coordinate 33,129, forward strand.
CGACGCGAACGACGTCGACCAGACCTCTGCGCACAACCAAAACCCGATTCTGCGAGAAATCCCTCGTTTTGGAGGCCTGCTCTTCCGTCGATGCAGAAGCAGCCAGCGTCTTCCCAGGTCGAATACTTCCCGGAACGCTCCGATCGATACAAAGCGCCCCCGTACTCCCATGCTCCTGCTCCAACGCCCCTGCACCTGCCCCCTCGCACGCACCCGCCCCGACCCTCTAACCACAGATGACGGAAAACGCAGTCGAATGTACAGTCGCCGAGCGCGAAACCGGGCACGAGAATTCCGCGACCAGGCGTTTTGCGCGATCAAGGCGCGTGAAGGGCGCGGATCGGCCTTGCAGACTGCACATTCGACCGCGTTTTCGGTCATTTCCGATTTTGTCCGCTGCCCGCCGGCAAGCGGATCGCTCAAGAGGTTCCGTGCGTTGGCGACGTGAACCGCCGCATCTCCGACCATGGCGCATCGAACCCTGAAGACGCCGCCGCACCCTTTTCGAGCGAATGGCGAACCCTTTCAGAGCGAATGCGCCGGAACCTGCTTGAGGCGAGTGCAGACAACGGCGCTGAGAAGCTGCCGGCAACGTCCAATTCGGCGAGACGCGCCGGAAAAGCCGCCTGACATCCCTCGATCAGGGGACGCAGCCGGCATCCCGTTCAAGAGCCGCCCGCAAGTCCCCGCCGACACCGCACGCGCAGGTCGGCGGACCGTCCGCGAACGAAAGCGGCCCCGCCACTTCCTACAACAGCGACATCTGCTGGGGCTCGAAGTCGTAGGTGCAGGCCACCTCGTTCTCCAAGAGGTCGATCTCGTGAGACTCCCAATCTTTCAGGCACACCACGAAGTTCGTGCCGCCTTGCTCGAACACGATGGCGCTGCCCACCATGCCGACGCACCGCCCGCCGCACACGTCGTCCGGGCCCACCGGCTGCTGCAGGTCGTCGCACGAGGGCGACGGGCCACCGAAGTAGAAAGGCGAGAAGTCCTGCGCCGGCTCGGGTGCGAACCCGGCCCGCACCACAGCATCCACCTGCGCCAGACGCGCCGCCTCGCGGTCGAGCACGGCGGCCGCTTCGACCGCGTCGTAGCGCTCGTTCGCCAGCAGGTCGGTCTTCTTCGCCGCGCGCATGGTCTCGGCGATGCCGGGCTGCGCGCACAGCGCCGCCTCCAACTCGCGCGCCGCGTAGGCGTCGTCGAAGCGGCCCACGATGCGACCCGCCCGCGCGCCCTGCTCCAGCAGGCGGCGGATGCCGCGCGACGCGCCCGTGATGCCGGCCTTCACGTGTCCCGGCGAGAAGTACGCCAGATACGCGATGTGCGGTTCGGCGTTGTAGGCCCGCTGCTGGGGCGAGATGAAGTCCGTGTTGTAGAACGAGGGGTTGAAGCCCGTGGCCTCCTGGCACGCCGGGCAGACCGTGTCCTTCGCATCGGGCAGAAGCTCCACGTCGAGCGGGCACGGCACCTTCAGGTGCGTCTCCAGATCGTGGCGCCCCACGCAGCGGCGCGTGGGCAGACGCCTGAGGGAGAACGTGCGCCCGCGCACGTCGAAGCGCTCCTGCACGTTGCGCGCGCGGTCGTTCACCAGCAAGTAGGGGCCGCTCTCGTCGCAGCCGTGCCCCGCCAGCACGGACGCGCGGCCGTTCTCGAAGTCCGTCATATCGTTATCCTCGTGCAACTCGAATCGAATAGGTCGCTTTTTGTCGCAAATGATAGCGCACAAGGACCATTCAATGCCAGCATGCGTCATGAATGACGAGAAATCGCACAGAAGCAGCAGATGGAGCGGATGGCTTGAACAAACAAAAACGGCGTCACATGCAGCAAGCGAAGCGCATGCCTTGAGCCGGCGCCGCGGCAACCCGGACGAGCACGACCAACGACGGGAATGCGCGGCCCCGCTCGCGGCGGCCATCGGGCAAGGGTCGGAGCGGGACCGATCGGCGCAAAAGCCGGCTCTACAGTGCCATGACCGCCTGGGACATGGTCACCGAGAAGTACACGACGAATGCGACGAACACGGTGGCGAGCACCTTCGCTGCGACATGCCAGTCGCTTTTCCAACACAGCACGATGCCCACCGGCCAGAGCACGATAAGGAAGAAGATGATCCAGAACGTCTGCCGGTGCCATACCTTCGCGTTCGGATCCTCGACGAGGTCGTTCGCGTTCTGGCGCAAATCGCGCCGCTGCCAGTCGCCCGGCTTCCTCTCGGCCATGCCGCTCCCCTTCCTTCGGACGCGCTCGTTCGAGCGACATCGTACCATGAGCCCGGCTCTCATGCGAGAGGCGGGGCGCCGGCAAGCGATCCGTTACCAAAACGCTTCTTGACCATGCGAAGCCGGAGCATCCGGCATGCGCCGCGGCGTTCGCAGCGATAGCGCGCCCGACCGGAGCGGCGGCGCGCCGGACCGAATCCAACCGCTAGCTCAACCCGGCGTATTCGGGGTCGATCGCCTCTTCCAGGTACTCCTTCACCGGCTGTTCCCCGAAATCATCGAGGGTCTGGACATGCCAGCACTCGGTCGGAGGAAGCCCGGGTATGCTCTGCGCCACGAACACGGGATCCTCGCCCCGCTTGCGCTGGGCCGCGTAATCGTCCAGCGCGGCAAGCGCCCACTTTCCCAGCAGCATGATGGCGACCAGGTTCACGATGGCCATGAAGCCCATGAAGATGTCGGCCAGGTTCCACGCCAGATCGAAGCTGTTCACCGCGCCGTAGTAGATGACGACGAGGCACACCAGGCGAAACACCAGCAAAAGCGCCTTGCTGTCGTCTTTGATGAAGCGCAGATTGCTCTCCGCGTAAAAGTAGTTGCCGATGAGGCTGGAGAACGCGAAGGCGAATATGGCGAACGTGATGAAGTGGATGCCCGCCTCGCCCACGGAGTTGTTCACCGCCATCTGCACGAGCGGCATGCCGTTCAAGGCGGCGGCCGCCTGGGGGTCCTGCACGTAGAACACGAGCACCATCATGGCCGAGCACGTGCAGATGAGC
>CAUEBO010000026.1 GCA_958454405.1 uncultured Eggerthellaceae bacterium
CCTCGCGCGAGTACGGGAACACGCCCACGTAGTCGAACGGCCCTTCCTCGACGAACGAGCACAGCTCGTCGAACTGCTCGTCGGTCTCTCCGGGGAATCCCGCGATGAGCGTCGTGCGCAGCGAGGCGCCCGGCACGCGCGCGAGGATGCGCTCGCAGAGCGCTTCGTGCTCGCTTCTCGAGCCGCGGCGGTTCATGGCGCGCAGGATGGACGGGTCGACGTGCTGCAAGGGAACGTCGAAGTAGTCGCAGACGTTGCGGTGCGTCGCGACGGCGTCCAGCAGCTCGTCGGTGACGCCCTCGGGCTGGATGTACATGAGGCGGAACCATGTGTCGGGAAAGCGCTCCGCCAGCGCGGACACGAGCTCGGCGAGCGACGAGGGCTCGGCGAAGTCGGAGCCCCAGCGCCCCGTGTCCTGGGCGATGAGCACGATCTCCCGCACCCCTCGCCCGACGTGCGCCGCCACCTCGGCGTGCACCTCTTCGAAGGGGAAGCTGCGGTAGCGCCCCCGGATGATGGGGATGGTGCAGTACGAGCAGAAGCGGTCGCAGCCGTCGGATATCTTGACGTAGGCGGAGACCGCGCCCGGAAGCGCGGCGGCGGGCGCGTGAGCTGTCGCCGCACGGGATCCTTCGACTTCGGCGGCTGCGCCGCCTGCGTTCAGGATGACGAGGTTGCCGGCGGCAGCCAGGTCGACGCCGAGGGCTTCGGCCACCACGGAGGCGATGTCGTCCTCGCGCCCGCACGGCACGAACGCGCGGGCTTCGGTGAGCTCGCCGGCCAGGTCGTCGCCGTAGCGCGCGGGCATGCACCCTGCGACGACGAGGGCGGCCCCCGCGGCCACGTTGGGCAGGCCGGCAACGTCGAAGATGGCCTCGAGGCTCTCCTCGGTCGCGCTCTGGATGAACGAGCAGGTGTTGACCACCACCGCGTCGGCGCAGGCGGGATCGTCCTCGAGCGCGAAGCCCGCCTGCGCGAGCCGTGCGCGCATGTGGGCCGTGTCAACCTCGTTCTTTGCGCAGCCCAGCGTGACGAACGCCACGGCAGGCGCTTGCGCCATCGTCGTCGATGCCATGCCCGAACGCCTAGCGGTAGTTGACGTACTGGAGCGGCTGGCCGTAATCCTGGCCCTTAAGGAAGCCGATGACCTCCTGGAGCGTATCGCGCGATGCCGAGCTCACGCGCAGCTTGTCGCCCTCGATCTGCACCTTCACCTTCAGCTTGGTGCCCTTGATGTCCTTGTTGATCCGCCCGGCCGTGTCCTTGTCGATGCCCTCGACGACGGAGGCCGTCTGGCGCACGCTCTGTCCCGCCGCAGGCTGCGGCTCCCCCCACTGCACGGCCGCCAGGTCGATGCCGCGGCGGACGAGCTTCGAGGCGATGACGTCGATGACCTGCTTGGCCACGAAATCGGCGGGCGCCGCGACGGTGATGGTCTTGTTCGCTTTGTCAAGCGTCAGCTCGGCGCCCGAGTCCTTCAGGTCGTAGCGCTGGGATATCTCCTTCTTGGCCTGTTGGAAAGCGTTGTCGACTTCCTGCATGTCCACCGTGGACACCACGTCGAAGCTGGATTCTTTAGCCATGGACGTTCCTTTCCGTGCGCTGCGGCCCGCATGCGCGCGGGCCGCTCGTCGTTTCGTTTTTTCCCAGCATAGCGCATTTTCGCGCTGCATTCGACGATTCCAGAGGCGTTCCACGGGCGTGCGGGCGCCTCGGTCGGCTACGAGTTCGATGCGGCACCCGCATCCGGCGAGCCGCCGTTCGCGCCTGCGCCCGCAGCGGGATGGTCGGCGTTCCACTGCTCGAGGATGGCGGGGAAGTCGACCGTGTAGCTGTACACGCCCGAACCCTTGCTGTCGGTCGCCTCGACCGCCGCGCCGTCCACGGTGATCGTCACCGCCTCGGGATTGGTTGTGACGAATCTGAGCGTGCCGGTGACGTCAAAGGACTGCTCGGCAGGGCCCGTGACGTCCTTGGCCACGGTGGCGCCCCCGTCGTTCTCGTACACTTCGATGTAGGCGGTGCTCCCCTCCGCCACCTGGTAGGCGAACGTCGCTTTCGTCGGCGCCGTCTCGACCGGCGCGGCCTGCGGGGCGTCGCCGCCGTCCGAGTCCCCCGTCCCCTGCTGCGTCGTGTCGGTCAGGCCCGTGATGGGCACGTTCGGCACGTCCGTCTCGGCCTCCTTGCTCCCGCAGCTGAACACGAGCACGAGCACCACGACGAGCAGCACGAGCACGGCTGCGCCCGCCGCGATGAACGGCAGCTTCGACTGCACGCCGCCCGTCGCCTTCGGGCCCGCGTAGAAGTTGGTGTACTGCGCGTTCGGCAGCGCCCCGTGGCGGCTGGGATGCGTGCGGTCCTCCGAATAGAGCCGGGAGGAGCCTGCCGGGCGCGCGCCGTAGTCGCGACGGTCGTCGTACAGGGTGCGGCCGAACGCGTTCTGGCGCGGTTCGCGCTCTTCGCCCTGCTCCGGCGCGCGATCGCGCTGACGGGACGTCCGGGCCGTGCGCGACGAGCCGCCCATGTCGAAGCCGGACGCCGGCTGCGCCTGGCTGCGCGCCCTGCCCACCTGGTAGGCGTAGGCCTCGTCCAGGTACATGCGGGTGAGCTCGGTCGGATTGAGCCCCACGAGGCGTGCATAGGCGTTCACCATGTTGCGGGTGTAGCCGCGCGGCGGCATGGCCGCGAAGTCGCCGCCTTCGATGGCGCGCAGGATGTCGGGGCGTATGCGCAGCCGCCGGGCGGCCGAAGCCAGATCGTAGCCTTTGCGTTCGCGGGCTTCCCGCAAAATGGTACCGAACGTCATCTGCGCCATCTTGTCATCCCTCCGCGTCCGCAGCATCCTGCGCCTCGAACGCCTTCAACGTTTCCAGCTCCATGGCGTCCACGAGCACCTCGCGGGGCTTGCTGCCGTTCGGCGGGCCCACGACGCCCTTCTCCTCCAACATGTCCATTATACGCCCTGCTCGCGAATAGCCCACCTTGAGCCGGCGCTGGATGTTCGACGTCGACCCGAGGCCGCTCGAGACCACGATCTCCGCGGCTTCCCAGACGAGCGGGTCGTCCGACGTCGCCGATCCTCCGCTGCCGTCGGGCTGCGAAGCGCCGAGCGTGATGAGGTTCGTCTGGAGGATCTCGGAATGGTACTCGGGCTCCCCCTGCTGCTTGAGCATGTCCACGACGGCGTTTATCTCGTCTTCGGACACGTAGCAGCCCTGGATGCGCTGGGGCTTGGCGTACTCGGGCTTGGACAGCAGCAAATCGCCCAGGCCGATGAGGTTCTCGGCGCCCGGCGTGTCCAGGACCACGCGGCTGTCGATGCCGCTTGCCACGTTGAACGCGATGCGGTTCGTGATGTTGGCCTTGATGAGGCCCGTGACCACGTTGGTGGACGGACGCTGCGTGGCCACGATGAGGTGGATGCCCGCCGCGCGCGCCAGCTGCGCGATGCGGCTGATGGAGAACTCCACCTCCTTGCCCACGTTCATCATGAGGTCGGCCAGCTCGTCGATGATGATGACGATGTAGGGCAGCTCGGCCCCCATCTCGCCGGCGGGCGGCTCCTCGCCCGCCTCGACGGCCTTCTGCTGCGCGGCGAGCTCGGCCTGCACCTTGGCGTTGTATTGCCCGATGTTGCGCGCGCCCACCTTGCTGAACACCTTCAGGCGGCGCTCCATCTCGGCCACGCCCCACGACAGCGCGCTCGCCGCCTCGCGGGGCTCGGTGACCACGGGCACGTACAGGTGCGGTATGCCGTTGTAGGGCGTGAACTCCACGCGCTTGGGGTCTACCATGATGAAGCGCACCTCGGCGGGCGTGGCCCGCATGAGGATGGACATGATCATGGCGTTGATGGACACCGATTTGCCCGAGCCCGTGGTGCCGCCGATGAGCAGGTGGGGCATCTTGGCCAGGTCGGAGACGATCGAACGCCCCTCGACGTCCTTGCCGATGGCGATCTGCAGCGGGCCGCCCGCCGCGTCCTTCAGCACGTCGCCCAGAAGCACGTTCTGGCGCGTGCGGTTGGGAACCTCGATGCCGACGTAGTTCGTGCCCGGAATGGGCGCGAAGATGCGCACGCCGGGAGCGGCGAGCGCGAGGGCGATGTCGTCTTCCAGCGCCGTGATGCGACTCACGCGCACGCCGGCGGGCAGGTCGACTTTGAACAGCGTCACCGTGGGACCGGCGACCCAGCCCACGACTTCGGCGTATATCTGGAAGCTCTCGAGTGATTCCTGCAGGCAGGCCGCCGTTTCCTTGAGCTCGGAATCGGTGGCCTGGTCTTTCTTCGCGTTCTTGGACGTGGCCAGCATGCTCGTGGGCGGCAGCTCGAAGCCGTCGGCCGGCCGCGGAGCCGCCAGCGGCGTGGAGTTCGAGGAAGAGGACTTGCCCGCTTTGTCCGGACGCTCGTCGGCAGCCTGCTCGTCGCGCTTGCGCCCGAGCTTTCGCGTGAGCATCTGCGGCGGCTGCTCGTCCTGGGCCTCGTCGCGCGCCTCGCGCCCCGAAAGCGCCTGCGTGGCCGCCAGCGGCTGGGAGGCCCGACGCGGCTTGGAACGGCGCGTCGGCGAGGAGTCGGCGCCCCTGCCCCGCGGCAGCACGTTCGTGGCGGCCGCCTCGGCTGCGCCGTCCATGACGGGAACGACGGGCACCTTGGCCCCGCCCGAGCGGCTCACGCGCGCGAACGGAGGCGCCGGCAGCACGTCCTCGCCGTCCTCGGCCCGCGCCGCGCGCGCGTCCTGCACGCGCTCGACGAGCTTCGAGAGGGAGAACCCGATGATGACGAGCCCCGCCACGATCACCCCGAACATGATGATGCAGGAGATCACCTGGCCGAACAGCGTGAGTCCGACCCAGGCGAGCCCGGCGCCCACGTACCCGCCGCGCGCGGCGAGCTGGTCGGCGTCGAACAAAAGCCCGGCGCCGTCGGGCTTCCCCTCGGGGGTGAACAGCGCGAGCAGCGCCAGCACGGCCACGAAGATCATCACGAGGCCCACGGCGACGCGCAAAGGAACGCGCTCGCGGTCGAATCGCGCGAGGAAGCTCGCGCCCACGACGAGCAGCAGGAAGGGCAGCAAATAGGCGCCGAGCCCCAACGTGAGGTGCAGCGCCGTGGAGATGAACGAGGTGACGAGGGCGTTGGTGGGCAGCACCGCCGCCACGAACAGCACGACGGCGAGCACGGCGAAGGCCACGCCCGTGATGTCGCGCCGCGTCCGCTCGTCGAGCAGGCGCGCGTCCTCGGCCTGCGCGCGGCCGCCTCCCGCCTTCTTCGCCTGCTTCTCGGCGGGAGACGCCGCGCGGCCCTTCGGCTTGGCGGCCGAGGAGGGCTTCGCCTTCGGTTTCGATTTGCTTGCAGGTGCTGACTGACGGGCCACGCCCTACTCCTTTTGCTGCGTTTGATCTGCGTTTCGGAGAGCTCGCAACCGCGGCGCGGCTGCAGCTTCCAGGGGATGCGTTGCAGCCATTATAGCCTAAACCTCCAGCAAGTTCACGATGACCATCGGGCGGGTCTTCGTGCGCTCCCATAGAAGCGAGAGGAGCGCGTCGCGCGCGGCCTTCTTGAGCTCCTTCGGCCCGCCGCCCTTGCCGAGCGCGCGCTCGAGCGCGCCCCGGACCGAGGCCTGCGCCTCGTGCACGAGGAACTCGTCGTCGCCGCCCGTGATGCCGTGCATCTCGACCTGCACGCTGCCGGCGAGGGCCTTCTTCTTTCCCGAGAGCGCCGCCGCGACGGACGCGAAGCCTTGCGCGGCCAGCGCGCTGCGCTCGTCGAGCACGCCCTGCGAGGTGTCGCCCACCGAGAGCCCGTCCACGTACACGATGCCGCTCTGCACGACCTCGCCGCGGTGCACGCCGCGCGCGGACAGCTCCAAGCTCTCGCCGTTCTCGCAGATGAACACGTTCTCGCGCGGCACGCCCGTGGCCTCGGCGAGCTTCGCGTGGGCGCGCAGATGCGTCGCCTCGCCGTGCACCGGCATGAACGCCTTGGGCTGCACGATGGAGAGTACCAGCTTCAGCTCCTCGGCGCCCGCATGCCCCGACACGTGCACGCGCGCGCGGCTCTTGTCGTACACGTCGGCGCCGATCTTGGCGAGCGAGTTGATGACGCGGGTCACGGCCTTCTCGTTGCCCGGGACCGGCGTGGCGGACACGATGACCGTGTCCCCTTCGTCGATGGAGATGGTGCGGTGGTCGCCGTTCGAGATGCGCGCGAGCGCCGAGAGCGGCTCGCCCTGGCTGCCCGTGCACATGATGACCACCTGGTCGGCCGGTATGCCCTTCAGGTCGTAGGCGTCGATGATGTCCGTGTCGCTGATGTTGAGGTAGCCCAGCTTGCGCGCGATGTCGGTGTTCTGGATCATCGAGCGGCCCGTGACCACCACCTTGCGCCCGTTGGCCACCGCCGCGTCGCAGATCTGCTGCATGCGGTGGATGTGGCTGGCGAACGACGCGATGATGACGCGCCCCTTCGCCTGGGCGATGATCTTCGAGAGCTCTTTGCCCACCTCCGCCTCGCTCGGCGTGAAGTTGGGGTTCTGGGCGTTCGTGGAATCGCTCATCATGAGGTCGACGCCGATCTCGCTGAACTTGGCGAGCGCGCCGAAGTCGGTATGGACGCCGTCGATGGGCGTCTGGTCGAGCTTGAAGTCGCCCGTGTGCAGGACGTTGCCCGCCGGGCTCTGGAAGAACACGCCCACCGCCCCGGGAATGGAATGGTTCACGGCGAAGAACTCGGCGGTGAAGCTGCCGAGCTTGACCTGGTCGCCGGGCTTGATCTCGATGAGCTTCGCGTTCTTGATGCGGTGTTCGGCGAACTTGCCCTCGATGAGGCCGAGCGTGAGCTTCGTGCCGTAGATGGGGATCTGCCGATCGAGGTCCTTCATGAGGTAGGGCAGCGAGCCGGTGTGGTCCTCGTGCCCGTGCGTGATGATGATGCCGCGCAGCTTGTCGGCATGCTCGAGGACGTAGGTGTAGTCGGGCAGGATGAGGTCGACGCCGGGATGGTTGTCGTCCGGGAACATGAGGCCGGCGTCGTCCAGGATCATGTCGTCTTTGCACTCGAAGGCCGTCATGTTCTTGCCGATGGCGTCCAAGCCGCCCAGCGGGATGATCTTGAGCGTGGCTGATCCGTCCTTCTTGGGAGACGCGAAGTTGCGGCGCTCCTCCCGCCCGGCACCTTCGCTCCTGCGGCGGTTGTCCCCGCCCTCTTTGGTGAGCTGCGGGCGCTGCCGCTCCAGCTTCACGTGCTTGTACGAACGGGTTCCCTCGGATGCCTGCTCGGCACGGGGGGCGGATCCGCCCTTCGGTCCGCCTGTGCGCGTACGTCCGTTTCCGCGCTGCGCGCGCGGGTTCTTTTCTTCCATATCGTTCCTTCGTTCTGGTGGGAGCGGCGCCTATGCGCGAGGAGCCGGTTCGCCCGGCCTGCCTCGCCCGGGCCGGGCGACATGCCGTCGTCCCCGGCCGCGGGTCCGCTCCACGCGGTTATGTCGATGCGCCGCCTGAGCGGCGCTTCCTTCCTTTTGTCCACGCGCTGCGGCGAGCGTCCTGCGCAGCGCGCCGGGCGCTCTCAGAGCACGCCCACCTCGCGCATGGTGCTCGCAAGGCGCGCCGACTGCTCGGGCGTCGCGTCCACGAGCGGCAGGCGCACGCCGCCCACCGGGAAGCCCAGCAGCTTCAACGCTTCCTTCACGAGGATGGGGTTCGAGGTCTCGAACAGTCCCGTCATGAGCGGCATCAGGCGCTCGTTGGCCGCCGCGGCGGCCTCCCACTCCCCGGCGGCGCACAGATCCACGATCTCCTTCATGCGCGCGGGAGCCACGTTCCCGATGGTGGAGATGACGCCGGCGCCGCCCAGCTTCATGATGTCGAAGGTGGCGGCATCGTCGCCCGAGTACACGGCGAAGCCTTCCGGAGCGCCGTCCACGATGGCCTTGACCTGGTCCATCCTGCCCGACGCTTCCTTTACGGCCACGATGTTGGCGCAGTCGCGCGCCAAGCGCAGGGTGGTCTCGGCTTCCATGTTCACCACGCAGCGGCCCGGGATGTTGTACAGGATGATGGGCAGCTCCACCGCGTCGGCGATGGTGCGGAAATGGCGGTACATGCCCTCTTGCGGAGGCTTGTTGTAGTAGGGAACAACGCACATGAAGCCGTCGACGCCTAGCTTCTGCACGTCGCGCGCGAAGTCCACCGTGTCGGCGGTGCAGTTGTCGCCCACGTTCGCGATGACGGGCACGCGCTCGCCCACGGCCTCCACCACGGCGCTGAACAGCTTCATCTTCTGGGGATAGAACACCGTCGGGCTCTCCCCCGTCGTGCCGTTGACGATGAGGGAATCGCTGCCGCCGTCGACGAGGCGCACGGCGAGGGCCTGCACCTTGTCCAGATCGAGCTCGCGCTGCTCGTCGAAGGGCGTGACCATGGCCGGGATCATTCGGCCGAACCGGGGCTGCGGCATGCTTCCTCACCTTCCACGCGCCGCAAAAGCGCCGCGCATCTTTCCAATAACCTTGCTCGAACTGCCATTATGCCACGGGAGGTGCCGTCAGGCCATGAAGTTCTCCAAACCTACAACGAGGCCGCTGCATGCGCCGACGCTGCGTATGCCCAGCAGCACGCCCGGCATGTAGGAGGTGCGCTCCCACGAGTCGTGGCGGATGGACAGCGTCTGCCCGAGCGAGCCGAAGACCACTTCCTGGCTGGCGACGTAGCCCATCGATCGCACCGCATGCACCGGCACGCCGGCCACGAGCGCTCCACGCGCGCCTTCGGCGCCTTCGACCTCCGTCTCCCGCCCGGGCGCGGCGCTCGCGCGGCCTCCGCGGGCGTCGGCGATGATCTGGGCCGTGCGCACGGCCGTGCCCGAAGGTGCGTCTTTCTTGTTGCAGTGGTGGAACTCGATGACCTCGGCCTCCGGGAAGTACGGCGCCGCCGCCTTCGCGAACTCCATCATGAGCACGGCGCCGGTCGTGAAGTTCGGCGCGTAGAACAGGCACGTTCCCACCGGCGCGAGCGCCGCCAGGCCTTCCAGCGTCTCGTTCGACAGCCCCGTGGTGCCCACGACGCAGTCGACGCCCGCCGGCAGCGCCGTGCGGAGGTTGCCGTCCACGACGTCGGGCTGGGTGAAGTCCACGAGCACGTCGAACGTCCCCGACTCGAGCGCGGCCGCCACCGTCGGGTACACGGGGAAATCGACCTCGGGCCTATGCGGGTCGATGCCGCACACCAGCTCCATGTCCTCCGCCGCGCGCACCGTGTCGCACACCGTGCTGCCCATGCGACCCGCGCATCCCGCAACTGCCACCTTGATCATCGCTTCCTGCCTTTCGCTTCGTATCCGTGCGTATCCTACCATGCTTCGCCGAGCGGGGCGGGCATCGTTACCGCGACGATGCGCATTGCCATCCTGAGCGGAGGCCGCAGGCCGGAGTCGAAGGATCCCGTGCGGCGCCAGCTGGAAACGCCATGGCCATCGCCGCGCGGGATCCTTCGACTCCGCGGCTTCGCCGCTCCGCTCGGGATGGCAAGGCGCTCCGGCTGACGCCGCCCGGACGTGAAGAGGGCCGCTTTTGCGGCCCTCTTGGTTGCTCGATGCTAAGCGTCGTGACGGCGTCGCGGCGTGCGTCCGTTGCCGCCGCCGTTGCCGCTGCGCTCCGAACGGCCGCTGCGGCCGGGACGGTTGTCGTGATCGCCGCGGTCGTCGCGGCGCGGGCGGTCGCTGCGCTCGCGGGCGGGAGCCGAGCCTTCGGGGGCATCGGGCTTGTCCAGCCTGTCGAGCGAGATCTTGCCCGAGTTCGGATCGACCTCAAGCACCTTCACCTTCACGATGTCGCCCAGGTTGAGCACGTCCTCGACCTTGCCCACGCGGCCGTTGGCCACGCGCGATATGTGCAGCAGGCCGTCCTTGCCCGGCGTGAGCTTGACGAATGCGCCGAAGTCCTTGATGCCCACGACCTCGCCGTCGAACTCCTCGCCCACCTCGGGCTCCTTCACGATGCCCAGGATCATGGCCTTGGCGGCGTCTCCCGCCGGACCCTCGATGGCCGCGATGTGGATGGTGCCGTCCTCCTGGATGTCGATGCTCGCACCCGTCTCCTCCTGGATGCCGCGCACCACTTTGCCGCCGCTGCCGATGACGTCGCGGATCTTGTCCACGGGGATGTGGATGGTCTCGATGCGCGGGGCGAACTGCGAGAGCTCGGCCCGCGGGGCGTCGATGGTCTGGAGCATGGCGTCCAGGATGAACGCGCGGCCTTCGCTGGCCTGCTTGAGCGCGCGGGCCAGGATGTCCACGGACAGGCCGCGCGCCTTGTTGTCCATCTGCAGGGCGGTGATGCCCTTCTCGGTGCCGCACACCTTGAAGTCCATGTCGCCCAGGAAGTCCTCGATGCCCTGGATGTCGGAGAGGATGACCACGTCGTCGCCCTCCTTGATGAGGCCCATGGCGATGCCCGACACGGGCGCCTTGATGGGCACGCCGGCGTCCATGAGGGCCAGCGTGGACCCGCAGGTGGAGGCCATGGACGAGGAGCCGTTGGACTCGAGCACCTCGGACACCACGCGGATGGCGTAGGGGAACTCGTCTTCGGTGGGCAGCACCGGGACGAGCGCGCGCTCGGCCAGCGCGCCGTGGCCGATCTCGCGGCGTTTCGGGGCGCCCATGCGGCCGGTCTCGCCGGTGCAGTACGGCGGGAAGTTGTACTGGTGCATGTAGCGCTTGCCCTCGGCGGGGTCGATGGTGTCGAGACGCTGCCATTCGTTCAGCATGCCGAGCGTGCAGACGGAGAGCGCCTGCGTCTGGCCGCGCTGGAACAGGCCCGATCCGTGTACGCGGGGCAGGTAGCCCGGCACGATGTGCAGCGGGCGGATCTCTTCAGGCGTGCGCCCGTCTGCGCGCTCGCCCGTCTCGATGACCATGGCGCGCATGGCCTTCTTCTCGAGCTTCTTGAGCTCGGCGGCGATGTCGCCCTTCCAGGCGGCGCGTTCCTCGTCGGAGAACTGCTCTTCCTTGATGCGGGCCTTGAGCTCCTCCACCTTGCCCATGCGCGAGAGCTTGTCGGCATCGTGCAGCGCGGCGGACATCTCGCCCATGAACGGGGCGATGCGCTCGGCGATGGCCGGGTCGGCCACATGGACGGGCCACTCGACGGGCTGGATGTTCGCGCGGTCGAGGAAGCGCTGCTGCACCTCGCAGAACGCGGCGATGGCCTCCTGGCCGAACGCCATGGCGGCCAGCATGTCCTCTTCGGAGATCTCGTCGGCGCCGGCTTCCACCATGGAGATGTAGTCAGCCGTGCCGGCGATGGTGAGCTCCAGATCCGAGTTCTCGGACTCTTCGAACGTGGGGTTCACGATGAACTCGCCCGTCTCCACGTCGCGGCCGATGCGCACGCAGGCGGCGGGGCCGTCGAAGGGAGCCGCGCCCAGCATGAGGGCCGCGCTTGCGCCCATGACGCAGATGGTGTCAGGCGGGTTGACGCTGTCCACCACGAGCGTCGTGCACACGACGTGCACCTCGCGCTTGAAGCCGTCCACGAAGCCGGGGCGGATGGGACGGTCCACCATGCGCGCCGTGAGCGTGCCCTTGTCGGAGGGACGCGCCTCGCGCTTGAGGTAGCCGCCGGGGATGCGGCCGACGGCGTACATCTTCTCGATGAAGTCGACCGTGAGGGGGAAGAAGTCGTAGTCCTTCTCTTCCTTCGAGATGACCGCGGTCACGAGGACGGTGGTGTCGCCCTGCGCCACCACCACGGAACCGGTGGCCTGCTTGGCGAGCTCGCCCGTTTCCAGGCGGTACTCCTTGCCGTACAGCTCGAAGGATTCGACGATTTTTTCCATGCTGCTCTTTCTTTCTCTTCTTCTTGGGCGCCCTAGTGCGCTCAAGCTTCTTCGACGGCGGGTACTCACGTTTCGCGCCGCCGCGAGCAGAAGCGCCCTTGCGCCTCCGACCGCTATACAAAAGCCCGCGCAGGCGGGCTCTCGTTGCTAGATGTTGTCGCGGATGCCGAGTTTCTTGATGAGCACGCGGTATTCCTCGATGTCGCGGTTCTTGATGTACTTCAAGAGGCCGCGGCGCTTGCCGATGAGCATCATGAGGCCTCGGCGGCTGTGGTTGTCCTTCTTGTGCACCTTGAGGTGCTCGGTGAGGTTGCGGATGCGCTCGGAGAGGATAGCCACCTGCACCTCGGGGCTGCCGGAGTCTCCCTCGCCCTTGCCGAATTCCTTGATGAGCTCGGCAGTGCGCTCCTTCGTGATGCTGAACTTGTTCGCCATGCTTGTTCCACCTTCCGTGCAAGCGCTCGCGCGCCCGCTTTCATGCGCCGCCGTCCGCCGGACGGGTGCGCTTCCCGTTGCGCTCCCCTCTGGGTGGGCATGCGGTGGGCATGCGGACCAAGCGGGAAGTGCCTGCGTTTTCGCAGCCGACCTATTGTATGCGAAGGCGCCGTGCGCGGCAAGCGGCCGAACTGGCGCGCCACAGGTTGCGCACAAAGGCGTCAGGACGAGGCCGGCGCGCGCTGCACGCTGGGGCCCTGGGGGATCCAGATGGTGAACGAGGTGAGGCCCGCATCGCTCGTCGCGTAGATGTCGCCGCCGTGGGCGCGGGCGATCTCGCGGGCGATGGCCAGCCCCAGCCCGGCCCCGCCGGCCGACGAGCCCCGCGCCTCGTCGGCGCGGAAGAACTTCTCGAAGATGCGCTCCAGGTGCGCCGCAGACAGCTCCCGCCCGCGGTCGGTGACCGTGATCTGCCACCAGACGAACCCGTCCGTCCCGGTGGCAAGGCCCGTGCCCACCTCCACGTCAGTGCCCGCGTCGGCGTAGGCCACGGCGTTCTTCATCACGTTGTTGAGCACGCGCGCGACCCGGCCGGCGTCGGCGAACACCTCGAGCTCGGAAGGGCCGTCGTAGGAAAGGCTCAGGCCCCGGCCCTCGGCGAGCGGGAAGAACTCGTCGATCACCTGGTTGCAGAACAGCGCCCCGTCGAAGCGCGAGCGCTCGATGGGAATGCTCTGCAGGTTGTAGCGCGTGATCTCGAAGAACTCGTCGAGCAGCTCCTCAAGCTTGTAGGCCTTGTCCAGTGCGATGCCCGTGTAGCGCGCCCTCACGTCGAGGGGCAAATCCGGAGAGTCGTCCAACAAGGTCAGATAGCCGATGATGGAGGTGATGGGCGTCTTGATGTCGTGGGCGAGATAGGCCACGAGCTCGTTCTTCCGCTCCTCCGCCGCCTTTGCAGCTCGCTCGGCGCGCTCCCCCTCCGTCTTCACCTGGTTGAGCGCCAGCGCCGTCGCGGCCAGCTCGGGGGGCAGCGAGACCGGCTCGTCGCGCTTCGTCAGGATGCCCTCGACCGAGGCGAGCAGCAGGTCGAAGTACTTGAGCGCCTGGTTGATGCCGGACTTGACGATGAGGAAGAGCCCGACGGCGTAGCAGGCGGCCACGAGCGGCCAGAACAGGGCGGTCACCACGCTGTAGAGCGTCCAGCTCTGGCCGACCAGCCGGTAGAGGACGTCGGAGGCGAGGGGCTTCATGAACGTCAGGAACACCCACAGGGCGAAAAACAGGCCGAGGGTGAACGCGACGATGGCGATGGCCTGCCGCCTGAGCACGGCGGACACGAGCTGCTTCTTCTGGGCGGAGTCGTACGTCATGGCGCACTCCCTTCAGGCGCGTCAGCCGATGCGGTAGCCGACGCCCCACACGGTCTCGATGAATTCCTGGGAGGAGTCGATGGCCGCCAGCTTCTTGCGCAGATGCCGGACGTGCACCATGACGGTGCCCGCGCTCTGCGCGTTCGCCTCCTCTTTCCACACGGACTCGAACAGGTCCTTCGAAGGCATCGGACGGCCGGCATGGCGCACGAGGCAGGCGAGGATGGCGAACTCCTTCGGCGTGAGGGAGAGCGGCTCGCCGTGCAGCGCCGCCTCGAAGGAGCCTTCGTCGACGGAGATGCCGCGCGCCTCGAGCATGCCGGGGACCAGGACGGGGCGCGCTGCGCGCCGGATGCGGGCCTTCACGCGCGCCATGAGCTCGCGCGGCTTGAAGGGCTTCACCACGTAGTCGTCGGCCCCCAGCTCGAAGCCCACGACCTTGTCGATCTCCTCGTCTTTCGCGGTCAGGAAGATGAGGGGCACCTCGCTGGTGCGGCGGATCTCGCGGCAGCAGGAGAAGCCGTCGATGCCGGGCATCATGATGTCGAGGATCACGAGGTCGAAGGGCTCGCGCCCGTGGGCGGCCAGCAGGTCGGCTCCCGCGTAGAACACGTGCGGCTCGAACCCCGATTCCACGAGCAGCTGCCCGACCAGGTCGGCGATGGCCGCTTCGTCGTCGCATACCGCGACCCGCTTCTCCTCTTCCACCCTGCGCTCCTCTCGTATCCTCCTGCCATGGTAGCAGGTCGGCCCGTCCCCTCTCCCGCACGGCGCCCTACTTAAGGAATTCTTAAGAGAGCGGGCGGAACCTTCAGGAATCGGTTCCCGCTTCTTCCGAGACGCCGCGCGCCAGCGCGCCGATACTGGATGGGCGGGCCGACGAGCGGCGTCCCGCAGCTCGAGAAGGGAGAGGCAATGACGTATTCGAACGGATTCGCCGCACATGCGCGAAACGGCC
Organism: uncultured Eggerthellaceae bacterium; assembly: GCA_958454405.1. Lineage (GTDB taxonomy): Bacteria > Actinomycetota > Coriobacteriia > Coriobacteriales > Eggerthellaceae > Enteroscipio. The sequence continues at coordinate 14,599 of CAUEBO010000026.1, forward strand.
GCGTCGCAAGCGGCAGAGCGGCCGTCACCCGCATGGATTACAGCAGGGCCGCCTACGCGCCCACGGCAAGGCGCGGCGGCCCGCATCGCCGCCCCGCCCGCCGCAAAGGCAGAAGGGGCTTGCGGTCCGTCGCCGCCGTCGCCGCTGCAGCGGCTTTCGTTCTGGCGGCATGGCTCGCCTGCTCCTCGATAGCGTCGATTTCCGGCGGCTCGCCGGCCCCCGCCGCAACAGGAGAGCCGCAGAGCACGCCGAAGAGCGAATGGCATGCAGGCGAGGTCCCCAAGCTGTACCAGCGCGACCCTGCCTGGGCCTCCGCGCGCTACGGCAACGACGACTTCGCTGAATCCGGTTGCGGCCCCACTTGCATGGCCATGGTCTACGTCGCCCTCACCGGCCGCGACGACATGCTGCCTACGGACATGGGCGCGCTGTCGGAGCGCATGGGGTGCGTTTCGAAAGACGGCACCGCCTGGACGTTCATGACGGAGGGCGCGGCGCAGGTCGGCCTCACGGCCGAAGAGCTGCCCGCCGACGAGATGAGCGTGCGCCAGGCTCTTCTCAGCGGATCGTTCGTCATCTGCAGCATGGGCCCGGGCGACTTCACGACCACCGGGCACTTCATCGTGCTCGTCGGCATCGATCAGGACGGCAGGCTCATCGTCCGCGACCCCAACAGCCCCGAGCGCACGGGCAGGGCGTGGGATTTCGACGCCGTGCTCGGCCAGTCCCTCAACCTCTGGGCATACACGGCGGCCCGATAGCCGCAGCGTTTCCCCTCCGGCAAGCCCGCGCGGCGGGCTTGCCGGAGGGGAAACGCCCTGCAAAGGCCCTATGCGAGACCAAGGCCGTTCGAGGGAAGGGCGTCGCCGAGACGGCCCGAAAGGCCTACTGCGCCGATCTGGCCTCCCGCAGGCCGCGGACCAGCTGGTCGGCGCAGGACGTGGAGCGCTTGCCGCAGGTGTTGCCCTCCAGCACGGCGGCCACCTCCTCCACCGTCATGCCCTGGATGAGCTTCGACACCGCTTTCAAGTTGCCGTTGCAGCCGCCGACGAAGTCCACGTGGGACACCGTGTCGCCGTCCAGCTCGATGTTGATGGCGCGCGAGCACACGCCGCGCGGGGTGTAGGTGTACATGGCAGGCTCCTCTCATCGCAGCGCATTGTCCCACAGCATGGAGCGGAAGGACGGGCGCCTCGTCGTAATGCGCAGGAAAAGCGCGGCGGGCGGTTCAGAACAACCCGCAGGTGAACAGGAAGTTCAGCGATTTCAGGTTGACCCCGACGTGCTCGTGGATCCATTGCTGGCAGAACCTGAGCGCTGCGAAGCCCGCCGAAGGCCCGGCGTCCATGGCTTCGATCTCGACGAACGTCGACCCGAGGAGCACCCGGCACCACTCGATGGCCGCGGCGGGCTCGAGGACGGTCTCCAAGTTGGCGTTGCAGGATGCGCACACGACGCCCCCCTCGCGATAGGACAGGGGAACGCGGCCGTCCGCGCCGGCCGGCGGAAGCGCCCTCCCGCAGCCGACGCACACGTCGAAGCTGGGGCGCAGCCCGGCGAACGCGAGGACCTTGAGCAGGTGCGCCGCTGCGACGGCCGGCACTTGGGAGGCCTCGACGCGCCCCAGGCTCTGGAGGGCGGCGCGGGTGAGCTCGAACAGCCGGGCGTTCTCGAGGCCCATCTGGGTGATGCGGTCGAGCAGCTCGGCCATGGGCGCCGCGCCGGCCGCATGCTCCATGTCGCGGCGCAGCCGGTCGTTGCTCTCGACGAGGCGGGCTTCCTTCACGACGTCGAGGCTTCGCCCGCGCGCGAGGAGCGCGTCCACCACGGAGTACAGCTCAAGGCGCGATGCGAAAGAGCTCGTGGGCTTGCGCGCGCCCTTCGCCACGGCGCGCGCCTGGGACCCATCCTCGACGAGCAGCGTCAAGACGAGATCGCTTTCGCCGAGCTTCGTCTTGCGCAGCACGATGGCGCGCGCATCGTAGGTGGCTTGAGCCATGCGGTGCGCGCCTAGCCTATGCTGACGATCTCGTTGTCGCCGTTCCAGACGATCGTGCCCGACTTCTGCTTGGAAGAGCCGTACACCGTCTCGCCGTCGAGGGTCGTGACCGCGCGCCCCGTGATGGTGAACGACGTGGTGTCACCGCCTTCATAGGAGACGCCGTCCACGGAATCGATCTCGTAGGTCGTCCCGCCGATGGACACCGATCCCGCCCCCTTGAGGTACGATCGCGCCGCCGATTCCAGCTCCGCGCCGCGCGACTTCGCCAGCGACACGGTCACCGTCGATCCGGAGGCCAGCTCCGAGCCCGGCGCAGGGTCGACGGACACTGCCGTGCCCTCTTTCACGCTGTCGTCGTACACGTAGACGGCATCGGCGACGTATCCTTCGGCCTCGAGGGCCGCCTTGGCGTCGTCCCAACCCATGCCGGCAACGTCCGGAACGGTGAAAGGCACGGCGACGGTCACGGTGATGGGCGTCGAGGCCTTGGCCTTCGTCCCGGGATCGGGAGAGACGGCGAGCACCGTTCCCGCATGCTCGTCTGACTTCTGCTCCACGAACTCGACCGCCTCCAGGCCCTCGTCGTCGAACAGCGCGGCGGCCTCGTCGCGCTGCATGCCCACCGCCGACGGGATCACGCGCGCCACCGACACGTGGATCACGACTTCCGTGCCCTCTTCCTGCCGCGCGCCGGCGCTGGGATCCATGAGCAGCACGACGCCCTCCGTCTCGTCGGACTTCACCTGCATGGCGCGCACCGTGAAGCCCTTCTCTTCGAGCACGTACGTCGCATCGGCCTGGGTCCTGCCCACGACGTCGGGCAGCATCTTGCCGCCCCACAGCTCGAGGTAGTACGTGGCGCCGGCTGCGCCGGCAGCCAGAACGAGGAGGACGGCCAGCACGATGGCCGCCACCTTTCCCTTGCCGCCCTTCTTCTTACTGGAATCAGGCGCCCGGTACTCCTTCTGCTGCGGTGCCTCGCGCCCGTCCACGCGCGGCATCTCCATCGTGTCGCCCGAGCGCCACGATGCCTGGGGCGGGACGTAGCTCGCATCCACCAGGCGCTCGTCATGTTCGGAGAACCGGGAAGACGCCTCGTCGTCGCAGCGTTCGAGCGCGCTCGTCTTCTCCGAAAGGGAGGGCTCGGCCGCGGGCTCGTCTTCCTCGTCCCCGTCGCCGATGTCGGAAAAATCGAAGGCGTTGCCGTTCTCGTCCACGTTCACGCCGGCCACGTCGATGGAGGGAAGCTTCGACGGGTCGATCGGGCCCGAAGCCCCAGGCTTGCTCCCGACAGAATCGGAAGGCTCGCCGTCCTCGTCCTCTTGGTCTGCGGAGAGGGCGTCTTCGGCCTCTGAAAGCTCGTCGGATTCGTTCTCGATGGTCGGGGACGGCTCCGGCGAGCTTTCGGGAAGGCTCGGCTCTTGGGCGGACGCGGCATCTTCGGCGGCCGCCGCCGCTGCGACTTCGGCGATCCTGCCCGAGAGCGGGAAACCGCACTCGTTGCAGAACTTCGCGCTGTCGCGGTTGTCGGATTGGCAGTTCGGACAGATCATGCTCATACGCTCCCTCGAAACGGCGGTATGCGACGATTGTAGCCGAAAACGCATCGACCGCTTCAGGACAACCCCCGATTGCCCCGGTTCGTGACAATACCTGCAGAATTTCCGCCCGCGCGCGGGAGCGTGCGCTTTCCTCGCGCGAGCTTCGTTTGGTGTATCCTGTTCGCATGAAGAACGAACGACCGAAACCGACGAAGCGGCCTTCGGTGCGCAACGCGCGCCGCGTCGGCTCGCCAGCGCGGCAAGTCCCGAACCTGATGCCCGCGCTGTACGCGGGAGGGCCCCGCCCGCGCCGAAGCAACGCGAGCCTCTACGCGATCGCCGCCCTGGCGCTGGCTGCCCTCGCGGCGCTCGTCGCCTTCGCCGCCGTCTCCTGCTCCGGAGCCGGCGCGCCGGCGGACCAGCGGGACCCCGCCGTCTCCGACGGCGCCGCCCGGGGCGCGGCGCCCGAACCCGAGCCCGTCGGCCTCACGCTCACTTTCGCGGGAGACTGCACCCTGGGCACCGACGAGAACTTCGATCCCGACACCAGCTTCAACGCCCGCTACGACAGCGTGGGCGACCCTTCGTGGTTCTTCGCCAACGTGGCGGGCATCTTCGCCGACGACGACCTCTCCGTCGTGAACATGGAGGGGACGCTGACGGATTCGGACGACCGCCAGGACAAGACCTACGCTTTCAAGGGGGACGCCGAATACGCCCGGGTGCTCGTCGAGGGCAACGTGGAAGCCGCCTCCCTGGCGAACAACCACTCCCGCGACTACGGCGACCAGAGCTACGACGACACCGTCGAGGCGCTCGAAGGGGCCGGCATCGCCACTTTCGGCTACGACCGCATCGCCTACTTCGACGTCAAAGGGGCGAAGGTGGCCCTCATCGGCACCTACGAGCTGGCCGAGGGCATCGGCGTCAAGGACCGGATGGTCGCGAGCATCCGGGAAGCGCAGGCCGAAGGCGCCCAGGTGATCGCCGTGTACGCGCATTGGGGCGTGGAGCGGGAATACGTGCCCGACGACACGCAGATCGAACTGGCGCACGCCGCCGTCGACGCGGGCGCCCACCTCGTCATCGGATCGCATCCCCACGTCATCCAAGGCTATGAGAAGTACAAGGGACGCTACATCGTGTACAGCCTGGGAAACTTCTGCTTCGGAGGGAACAAGAACCCCGCCGACAAAGACTGCCTGATGTTCCAGCAGACGTTCACCGTGAAGGGGAACGAAGTGGCCGACGACGACGCCGTCGATGTCATCGCCTGCTCCGTCTCCTCGGACGGCGATCGGAACAACTACCAGCCGACGCCCGCCGAAGGCTCCGAGAAGGAGCGCATCCTGGCGAAGGTGCAGAAGAGCAACGCCGCCATCGCCGAACGCTCGGCGGCGCTGCAAGGATAGCCCCGGGCTGCGCGGCGGCCATCCCGTCCCGCGCTACGCGCCCTCGCCGTAGCCGAAGCGGCGGATCTGGCTCGCATCGCGCCGCCAGTTCTTCTTCACCTTCACCGACAGGTCCAAAAACACGCGCGTGCCCAGCAGCTGCTCGAGATCGGCCCGCGCCTCCGTGCCGATCTGCTTGATGGCGGCGCCCCGCTTGCCGATGATGATGCCCTTCTGGCTGTCCCGCTCGACGTAGATGACGGCGTTGATGCGGGTGAGGTCCTTCTTCTTGACGTATTCCAACTCCTCGACCCGAACGCCGATGGCGTGCGGCACCTCGTCGCGGAACGTCCGGAGGATCTTCTCGCGCACGAACTCGGCGACCACCACCTCGAGCGGCTGGTCGGTCTCCATGTCCTTCGGGAACCACGCCGGCCCCGGCGGCAGCATGGCGGCGACGACGTCCACGAACTCCTGCACGCCCGCGCCCGTCGTCGACGACAGCTCCACGACCGCGTCCCAGGCGGCGAGTTTGCAGGCGGCCTCCCTCTGCGCCGCCAGCCGCTCCTCGTCCACGAGGTCGATCTTCGACAGCACGAGCACCTTCTTCGATCGCGCGCGGGCAAGCTGGGAGGCCACCCACTCGTCGCCCGTGCCCACGGGCTTCGACGCGTCCACGAGCATCGCCGCCACGTCGACGTCTTCAAGGGCCTTCAGGGCCGACGTGTTCAGCTCCTCGCCGAGCGCGTCGTGGGGCTTGTGCAGGCCCGGCGTGTCCACGAGGATGAGCTGGTAGCCGTCGCGCGTGAACACGGCACGGAACCGGTGGCGCGTCGTCTGCACGGTGTTCGAGGTGATGGCTATCTTCTTGCCCATGATGGCGTTGACGAGCGTCGACTTGCCGGCGTTCGGGCGTCCGACGAGCGTGACGAATCCGGATCGGAAATCGGGATCGGCAGTGTCCACAAAGATTCCTTTCGTTACAGGCCGAGCAGGGCGAGCGCGGGCGGCAGGAACACGGCGCAGGCGACGGCCAGGGCGCCGAGCGCGCACAGGAGCACGGCCGCCGCGGCGCAGTCCTTCGCCCGCTTGGCAAGCTCGGCGTAGCCGGGCGACACGAGGTCCACGACGGACTCGATGGCCGTGTTCACGCATTCGGCGGCCAGCACGAGCGCGATGCAGACGGCGATGGCCGCCCACGAGAGCGCATCGATCGACAGCGCGATGCCGAGGACCGCGGCAAGGGCCGCCGCGCCCAGGTGTATCTTCATGTTGCGCTGGGTCTTCACGGCGTAGCGCACGCCGTCCCATGCGCAGGAGAACGCGCAGGCGAGCGGGAAGCGCGACCGCGACGCCTTGTCGGCGTCGTTGCGGACGAACCCCTCCTCGCCGCAGCCCGGCTCCCCGTCCCGCTCACCCGCCGCCAGCGGGCGCCCCTCCTCGTCGATGGCCTTCGTTGCGCTCACCTCGCGTCTCCCCCCGCGCTCAGCGCTTCGACCAGGCTTCGAGAATCTCGGCCTCGCGCTTCTCCATGACTTCGGCCTCGTCGTCCTCAACGTGGTCGTAGCCGCACAGATGCAGCAGGCCGTGCACGAGCAGCAGGCTGATCTCCTCTTCGAAGGTCGTGCCGAACTCGCGCGTCTGCCGGCTGGCCACGTCGGGCGCGATGACGACGTCGCCCAGCTCGAAGACGGGGTCTTCGGCCAGCGTCATGGCGGACAGGTCGTCATCCACGCCGTCGCATTCGAACGAGAGGACGTCGGTGGGGCCGGCCTTCTGGCGGTAGCGCTCGTTGAGCTCGGCGATGGCCTCGTCGGTGACGAAGCTGATGGAAACCTCGGTGTTGAAGGGCTTGTCCTCACGCGCGAGCACGAACCTCGTCAGCTCCTCGAGCGGGAGCTTCTGGAGGTCGTCTTTGCGATAGTCGTAGTTGATCTGGATGTCCATGTCGTCAAGCCTTTCTTCCTGCCTGGTCGTAGGCGGCCACGATGGCGGCCACGAGCGAGTGGCGCACCACGTCCTTGCCGGAGAACTCGCAGAACGCGATGCCGTCGACGTTCTCAAGGATGCCGCGGACGCCCTTGAGGCCCGAGATGCCCTTCGGCAGGTCGAGCTGGGTGACGTCGCCGGTGACGACCATCTTCGATCCGAAGCCCAGGCGTGTGAGGAACATCTTCATCTGCTCGGGCGTGGTGTTCTGCGCCTCGTCCAAGATGATGAAGCTGTCGTTCAAAGTGCGCCCGCGCATGAACGCGAGCGGGGCGATCTCGATGACGCCGCCCTCGATGAGCTGCTGGGCGCGCTCCATGTCGGTCATGTCGAACAGCGCATCATAGAGCGGGCGGATGTAGGGATCCACCTTCTCGGTGAGCGTGCCCGGCAGAAAGCCCAGGCTCTCCCCCGCCTCGACGACGGGGCGCGTGAGGATGATGCGGCCGACCTCCTTGCGCTTGAGCGCGGCCACGGCCATGGCCATGGCGAGGTAGGTCTTGCCGGTTCCCGCCGGTCCGATGCCGAACGTGATGGTGTTCTCGCGTATGGCGTCAACGTAGCGCTTCTGCCCGGCCGTTTTGGGGCGGATGGCGCGGCCGCGGTAGGTGAGCAGGATGTCCTCGCGCAGCGTCTGCGGCGAGAATTCGGCCGTGCGCAGCAGGTCGATGGCCCGCCGGACATAGTCGGCGTTCGGCTCGCCGCCGCTTTCCACCAGCTTGATGAGGTCGCTGAACAGGGCGGTGAGCGATTGCACTTCGAGCGGGTCGCCCTCGAGGATGATGGAATCGCCGCGGACGGTGATGCGCGCCTGGAACGCATCCTGCACGAGATGGAGCAATTCGTCCGCCGGGCCCACGATGAGAGCCATGTTCACGCTCTGCGGAGCCGTCAAGGTAATTTGCGTCTGGTCTGTCATAGCGGGTATTGTATCACGGCATCGGGCGGCGCCTGCGCCGCGTCATCGAACCGACAAGGGAATCCGGCCGACCGCCGCGCGCCGATGTCCCGAGCGGCCCGCCGGCGCTACAGCGTCACCTTCACGAGCGCGCCCACCGGCGCGCCCTGCGGCGCGGGGACTTCGAAGTAGCTCTCGGCCATGGCGACGCCGCCCTCCTCCACCAGGACGAGCTCCACGGTTCCCGCGCGCCGGGCGCGGTCTTGGGCGCGCAGCTCGTCGCCCAGGGCGCGCAGCTCGGCCGCGCGAGCGGCCTTGACGGCGTCGGGGACCTGATCGGCGCGCGCGGCGGCGGGGGTGCCCGCGCGCCGCGAGTAGGGAAACGCGTGTATCTTCGCGAAGCCGCAGCGGCGCGCGACGTCGAGCGTCTGCTGGAAATCGCTGTCCGTCTCGCCGGGAAACCCCACGATGATGTCCGTGGAGAGCGCGATCTCAGGCACGCGCTCTCGCAGGCGCTCGACGAGCGCGGCGAACCGCTCCGCGTCGTAGGGGCGCGCCATCTCGCGCAGCACCTTCGAGCTGCCCGACTGCAACGGCAGGTGCAGGTGGCGGCACACGCGGCCCTGCGCCTCGCTCAAGAGCTCGATCAGCTCCTCGTCCACATCGCGCGGCTCGATGCTGGATATGCGGAAGCGGCAAGGCGGCTCTCCCGAGCCGCAGAGGTCCTCCGTCTCAGCGAGCAGACGGCGCAGCAGGCCCGCCAAGCGCACGGCGTGCGGATCGCGCCGATCCCCGTCGCAGTACGAGCCCAGGTTGATGCCGGTGAGCACGATCTCGCGCACGCCGGCGGCGGCAAGCGCGCGGACTTCGGCCTCCACTTCGACGGCGGGGCGGCTCGTCGCGCGGCCGCGGGCCACGTGCACGATGCAGTAGGTGCACGCGTTGTCGCAGCCGTCCTGCACCTTCACGCCCACGCGCGTGCGGAACCCCTCGCCCACCGGCAGGGGTACAGGCGCCGCCAGGTCCTCGAAGCGAGGCGCCCCATCCCCCGCGCCCGATACGGCATCGTCCCACTCGCCGCGCTCGATGGCGGCCAGAAGCTCGCCCTTGCCCACGATGCGCACGCGCGGGTCCATGGCCTCGTAGGTCGCAGGATCGATGGCGGCGGCGCAGCCGGTGACCACCACCGCGGCCCGCCCGTGGTCCTTCAGCGCGCGGCGCACGGCCTTGCGCGCCTTCTTCTCGGCCTCGCCGGTGACGGTGCAGGTGTTGACCACGACAAGGTCGGCGCCGTCCGCTGCGGGCTCTGCTCCCCTTGCCCGCAGCGCGGCGGCGACCGCATCGGACTCGACGCGGTTCACCTTGCAGCCCAGGTTCACGACGGCGTAGCTCATGCCCCTTCGCCCGCCTCCCCCGCGCGGCCCTCCCCGTCGCCTGCCGATGCCCTCCTGCGAATCGCCGACGCCTCGTGCATCATGCGGCCCAGCTCGTGCAGGACGAGCGCGGGCGCGACGATGCCTGCCGTCTCCGTGCGCAGGATGGATGAGCCCAGCGACACGAGCGAGGCGCAGGGGTTGCAGGCCAGCAGCGCGTCCACCTCTGCGCGCGAAAAGCCGCCTTCGGGCCCCACGACCACGGCGACGCGCGCGTCCTCCGGAAGGGTGCGCCCGCGTTCGATCCCGCGCGCGAGCGCGGCTTCCAAGCGCGCGTCGAGGGGCGCTTCCTCCCAGCACACGAGCACGGCGGTTGCCTGCGACAGGGCGGCGCACGCGTCTGCGAGCGCCATCGGCTCGCACACCTCGGGGCAGGCGCGCTGCCCCGACTGCATGGCGGCGCTCTTCGCGATGGCGCGCCATCGCTCGGTCCTGGCCGCGGCCTTCCGCGCATCCAGCTTCACGATGGAGCGCTCGCACGCCAGCGGGAGGAAGCCGGCAACTCCCAGCTCGGTCGCATGGCGGATGACCGTCTCCATCTTGTCGCCCTTGGCCAGGCCCTGGACGAGCAGCACGGTGGGCCCGTCCGGCGCGTCGTCGAGGCGCTGCGCGATGCGCGCGAGCGGCAGCGCGTCGGAGAAGTCGACGATCTCGCATTCGAAGTAGTCGCGCGCGGCGTCGACGACCGCGACGTGCTCGCCCGGCGCCAGCCGAAGCACGCGCGCGTGCTTCGCGTCGTCAGCCGCCAGGCGCAGCGGGAACGTCGCAGTCGCCTCGCCGGCGAGCACCTGGTCTTCCAAGTAGAAATGGGGCAGGGACATGGCTCTTCCGAATCTCGCAGGTTGTACGGAACGCGCTGATTGCAACCGAATCTCGCAGGTTGACAAAAAGCACGGCTCGCCGCAGCGTCGACCGATTCCGTTGGCCGTCAGGCCGACGGAATCCCTACTGGAACGCGTCGCGCAGCTTCTGGAACGGCGTGCGCTCCTCGGCCACGTCCTCGCCCAGCTCCTCGGCCAGCTGCTCCAAAAGCTCGCGCTGCTTCTTCGTGACCTTCTTCGGCACCACCACGTTCACGTGCACGTACATGTCACCGCGCGCATCGCTGCGGAATTTCGGCATGCCGTAGCCCTTCACGCGCACCACCTGCTCGTTCTGGCACCCTTCGGGAATGCGGACCAGCACCTTCTCGTCCTCGAAGATGCCGTCCAACTCCACTTCGGCGCCCAAGGTGGCCTGCACGATGGAGATGTTCGCCCGGGCGTGCAGGTTGTCGCCGTCGCGCTCGAAGAACTCGTGGGGCTGGATGCGGCAGGTGACGATGAGGTCGCCGGGCCGGGCGCCGTGCATGCCCGCCTCGCCGAAGCCGGAAAGGCGCAGCTGCTGCGAGTCGCGGATGCCCACCGGCACCTCCACCGTCACGCGCTGGCGGTCGGGCACGCGGCCCTGGCCCTCGCATTCCGGGCAGGGGTTCTCGATGGTGTGCCCGGTGCCCCCGCAGGTCTTGCAGGTGGTCGCCGTCTGCATGTCTCCCAGGAAGGTGTGCTGGACGGTCACCACGCGGCCCTGGCCGTGGCAGTCCGGGCAGGTGACTTCGCGCCCGTCGGGGCCGAGGCCCGATCCTTCGCAGTCGGGACACGGCGCCAGGCGGTCGTAGACGATCTCCTTCTTGGCGCCGGCCGCAACCTCCTCGAGCGTCAGCCGCAGGCCCACGCCCATGTCACGGCCTTCTTTACGCATGGTGGCGCGGCCGCCGGCGGACCCGCCGAAGAACGAGCTGAAGATGTCGCCCATGCCGAACCCGCCGCCGAAGAGGTCTTCGAAGTCGACGTAGCCGCCGCCGTAGGGGCTGCCGCCACCCGCCGCGCCAGGCACGGTGCCGAACCGATCGTACGCGCTGCGCTTCTGCGGGTCCGACAGCACGTCGTATGCCTCGTTCAACTGCTTGAACTGGTCTTCGGCGTCGGGGGCCTTGTTCACGTCGGGGTGCAGTTCGCGCGCCCTGCGGCGGAACGCCTTCTTGATCTCCTCTTCGGTCGCGTCTCGGGACACGCCCAGAACTTCGTACAGATCCTTGGACATCTGCTTGTCAAGCCTTTCCTCGCGGACGGGCGGCCTCGAATCCGCCCGTCGCCCTACGGTTTCCTACACGTCTTCCAGCGCGGAGCTTGCGATGCGCACCGCCTGTATCACTTTCGAATAGTCCATGCGCGTCGGGCCTATGACGGCCACGATGCCGGCGGAGTCGCCGCGCCCGTAGCGGTTGGCCACCACGGACACGCCGGCCAGCTCCTCCGCTTCGTTCTCCCGCCCGATGCGCACGGAGGGCCCGTCGCCTGCGGCCGCGGCATCGTCGAGGATGTGCAGCAGCACCGTGTCGTCCTCGAGCACCTGCATCACCGGCAGCAGCGCCTGCGCCTGGCTGAACTCGGGCTTCGTCAAAAGCGAGCACACGCCCAGGCGGCGCGCGCGCGACAGGTCGCTCTCCTGCAGGCACGAGAGCACTTCGTCGAGCGCCATGCGCACGAGCGGATCGCGGAACGCCTCGGTCATGCCGATGCCCAGGCCGTCCTCGATGTCGTGCAGCGTCTTCCCGGTGAACACGTCGCCCAGGAAGCGCTGGACGCGGCCGAGATCGTCGGCGGACACTTCTTCGGCGAATTCCATCTGGCGGTTGAACACCTGGCCGTCCTCGGTCACGAGCACGACGAGGGCGCGGTACGGGTTGAGCGACACGAGCGAGAGCTGCTTGATGTGCAGGTTCAGCACGGTCGGGGCCAGCACGACCGACAGGCAGTCCGTCAGGCGCGTGAGCGCCGAAGACGTCCGTTCCAGAAGCGCGTCGAGCTCGCTCGCGCTGCGGCGCAGATCCTCGACGACGGAGCGGTAGCGCCGGTCGTCCGCCACCAAGTCGGTTTCCAGCAGGTTGTCGACGAACGCGCGGTAGCCGTGGTCGGTGGGAATGCGGCCGGCGGAGGTGTGCGGCTGGGTGATGTAGCCCTCGTCCTCAAGCACGGACAGCTCGTTTCGCACCGTGGCGGGGCTCACGCCGAGATGGTAGCGCTCGGTCAGCGTTCGCGAACCCACGGGCAGAGCGCGCGCAACGTATTCCTCGATCAGGGCCGCGAGCACCCGTTGCCTTCGATCTGAAAGCACGCTTCTCCACCTTCCTCTCTCGCCTCGATGACGCCCCCCGTCGCCGGACGGCGGCGTTTCCGTTCCCGCAGGAACGGCCGCTTCCTCCCGGAGACGATGTCGACGGACTATTTTAGCAGCCAACGCACGAGAGTGCTAAAGGAAATGCCGGGAATGTGAAGAAACTCGACAGGAGCGCCACAGATGGGCGGCTACGGCGCGAGGTCGAACAGGTTCCCGTACAGCTCGTTGCCGCAGAGCCAGCCGCGCTCGGTGGGGCGCCAGCGGCCGTCTTCGTGCACGACGAGGCCCTCCTGCGCAAGCTCCTCCAGCACGGCCAGGGCATCCGGCAGCAGCGCCGCCGCGCGCGCCACGTGCTCGTCGGACACGCCGCGCGTCATGCGCATGCCCAACATGAGGTCCTCGGCGGCCATCTGGCGCGCGTCCAGGTCGTCGGTCACCTGGCCGTCCTGCATGCGCATGCGGCGGCTTGCGCTCTGGGTCATCGTGGCTGCCGAGCGACCGAGGCCCAGATACGGCACGCCCGTCCAATACGCGATGTTGTGGCGGCATTGGAAGCCCGGACGCGCGTAGCTGGCCACCTCGTAGCGCTCGTAGCCGGCCTTGGCCAGCACGCGCGCCGCGATCTCCATGTGCTCGGCTTCCACGTCGTCGTCAGGCTCGTCCAACCTGCCTTCCAGCACGGCCCGATAAAACGGCGTGTGCTCCTCGATGGTGAGCGGGTACACGCTCACGTGCGCCACGCCGAGCGAGACGGCCTCGCGCACGCTCGCCTCGAAGCTCGCCGCGCTCTGGCCGGGTATGCCGCACATGAGGTCCACGCTCACGTTCTCGAACCGCGTCTGCGCGGCCGCCACGGCGCTGCGGGCGGCGTCGGCGTCATGGGCGCGCCCGAGCGTGGCCAGCACCGCGTCGTCGAAGCTCTGCACGCCGATGGACAAGCGGTTCACCCCGAGCGCCCACACGTCGCGCACCATGCGCTCGGTGAGGCTCTCCGGATTCGCCTCCATCGTGCACTCCACCTCGGGCACGAGGTGCATGGAAAGCGACAGCGTGTACAAGAGCATGGACAGCCGCGAGAGCCCCAGATGGCTCGGCGTGCCGCCGCCCATATACACCGTCTCGATCGCGCCCAGCTCGCCCTCCTTCGCCTTGCGGCGGATCTGCAGGCATAGGTCCTCCACGTACGCGTCGATCTCCGGCGAATCGGCGGGCACGGCCGACGTGGCGAAGTCGCAGTACCCGCACCGCTTCACGCAGAACGGCAGGTGCAAGTAGAGCGCCTTGTAGGGATCGTGGGGCATGAGCGCAACCTTTCCGAGAACAACCGTCATGCCAAGCAGCGTATCCGATCGGCAGCCGTCGGAACGCCCTCGCGCACCTTTTTCCACGCGCCGTGCTCAAACACCTCGTAAGAGGCGAAGGCGCACGGGAGGCCGGCGGCACGCGTCAAATCAGGGTCGTCCATGAGCTGGAAGTGCAGATGCGGGTAGTAGGAGTTGCCCGAATGTCCGACGCCGCCCAACGGCTCGCCCTGCGCCACGGCCTGGCCGAGCTCCACCTTCACCGTGGAGGGACGCAGATGGCAGAGGGCGGCGTACACGCCTTCCCGGCAGCGCAGGACCACGTGGTTGCCCGCCAGCTCGCGCACGTCTCCGACCTCTGGGTCGAAGTTGCTGTTCCTGGCAGCCCGGCGCGCGTCGGAGAGCAGGCGCGCATGCGTGCGCTCGGGCCAATCGGCCTCCACCCCCACCACCGTGCCGTCGCAGGGGGCGTACACCGTCTCCCCGTAGCAATAGCAGGAATCGATGGGGACGCCCAGCAGAAGGTAGCGTAGGAAGCTGGCGCGGTAGCAGGGCCGGCCCACGCGCCGCCAGTCCACCTGCAGGAAATCGTAGGCGAAGCGCGAGCCCAGCGCGTCGGTGCCGTGGCTGGGAACCCGCGTTCCCGGCGTGTTGGGAACCGCCCACTCGCCTCTGATCGGGAACCCGACGACGATCGGGTCGTCTGCGTCGTGCACGCTCAACGTATCTCCTTCCACCGCGCGGGCGGTCACTCGGCGTGCGCTTGCGCACACGCCAGCAGTTCGTCGAACACCGCGTCGAAATCCTCCACCGACACGCAGGCGTTGATCCGCGCCCGCGCCGCAGCGGCGCCCGGCAGGCCGGCCAGATACCACATGGCGTGCTTGCGCATACGCACGATGTTCTTGCCCTCGCGCTCGGCGAGCAGGCGCGCATGGCGCTGTGCCATGGCCAGGCGCGCCTCCACGGAAGGGGGCGCGGGTTCGGGTTCACCCGCGAGCGCCGCCTTCGCCTGCGCAAACACCCACGGATTGCCCTCGGCGCCGCGCGCGATCATCACGGCGTCGCAGCCCGTGCGGCGCGTGATCGCCACGGCGTCCGCGCCCGTGCGCACGTCGCCGTTGCCGATGACGGGCACGCCCACGGCCGCCTTCACGCGCGCGATGGCGCCCCAGTCGGCGCTGCCGCGGTAGAGCTGCTCGGCGTAGCGCCCGTGCACGGCCACGGCGCACGCGCCCGCGTCCTCCATGCGGCGCGCGAAGTCCGCGCACGTCTCGTCGCCCTCGGCCCAGCCGCGCCGGAACTTCACCGTCACGGGATGTTCCACGGCCGCGCGAACCGCGCGCACGATGGCGGCGGCCAGATCGGGGTCCTTCATGAGCGCCGAGCCGTCGCCTTTCGACACGATCTTGCGCGCCGGGCAGCCCATGTTGATATCAAGGTAGGCCAGCGACTCCCCCATCGTCTCCTCGATCCACGAAGCCTGCGCGGCCATCGTGTCGGGCTCGTGGCCGAACAGCTGCACGGCCACCTGGTCCTCGCCGGGTGCCAGGCGCAACAGGTGCCGCGTCTTCTCGTTCGCGTAGGAAAGCCCCTTGGCCGACACCATCTCGGTGAAGGCCAGGTCGGCCCCCTGCTCGCGGCAGAGCGCCCGGAACGCATCGTCGCTCACGCCGGCCATGGGAGCGAGCAGGAGCCTGCGGTCTTGGAAGAACTCGAACACGGCGCGTTCCGACCGGATCCTACGAGGCGGCGATGTCGGCTATGCCGGCCAGCATGAGCACGGCGATGATGACGACGCCGGCGACGACCAGGAGGCAGCCGCACCCGAGCGCGATCTTCGTGCCGCCCGACGTGGCGGCGCGCGCTTGCTCGCGCGCAGCCTTCTTCTCGTCGAACGGATCGTTCAACCAGTCGAATTCTTCTTTGTCTGTCCGTCCCATACGCAAAACCTATTCCCGGATGCGCGCCGCATCCTCTCTACTCGTCCACCTTCAGGATGGCCATGAACGCCTCTTGGGGCACTTCCACGTTGCCGATGTTCTTCATGCGCTTCTTGCCGGCTTTCTGCTTCTCCAGAAGCTTGCGCTTGCGGCTGATGTCGCCGCCGTAGCACTTCGCCAGCACGTCCTTGCGCTTGGCCTTCACCGTCTCGCGCGCCAGCACGCGCCCGCCGATGGCGGCCTGGATGGGCACCTCGAACATCTGGCGCGGGATGATGCCGCGCAGCTTCTCCGTGAGCACGCGACCGCGGTCGTAGGCCTTGTCCTTGTGGATGATGAAGGACAGCGCGTCCACCGGCTTGCCCGACAGCAGGATGTCCAGCTTCACGAGCTTGCTGGGCTTGTACCCGTCGAAGTCGTAGTCGAGCGAGGCGTAGCCCTTCGTGTTGGACTTCAGCTTGTCGAAGTAGTCCATGATGAGCTCCGAGAGCGGGATCTCCCAGAGCATCTCCACCGTGGTGGGCGACAAGTAGTTCATGGTGACGAACGTGCCGCGCCGCGCCGTGGTGAGCTCCATGACGGCGCCCACGTAGTCGGGCGGGATGAGGATCTTCGCCTTGAGGTAGGGCTCCTCGATGTGCTCGATCTCGCCGGGGTCGGGCATCTCCTGCGGGGAGTGCAGCGAAAGCACCTCGCCGTTCGTCTTGTACACGTGGTACTCCACGGACGGCGCCGTGGCCAAGAGGTCCAACCCAAACTCGCGCTCGAGGCGCTCCTTGATGACCTCCATGTGCAGAAGGCCCAGAAAGCCCACGCGGAAGCCGAAGCCGAGCGCGTGCGACTTCTCAGGTTCCCAGACCAGCGCCGGATCGTTGAGCGAGAGCTTCTCCAGCGCCTCCTTGAGCGGCTCGTACTGGTCGCCGTCGATGGGGAACAGGCCGGTGAACACCATGGGCTTGGCGTCGCGGTAGCCGGGCAGCGGCTCGTCCACGCCCCTCGTCGCGGCCGTGACGGTGTCGCCCACCTTCACCTGCCGCACGTCCTTCAGGCCCGTGACCAAATACCCCACCTCGCCCACGGACAGCTGCGGCATGGGCGTCTCGGCGGGTCGGCGGGCGCCCACCTCCTCCACCAGCACTTCGGTGCCCGTGGCCATCATGCGCACCCTGTCGCCCTTCTTGAGCGAGCCGTCCACCACGCGGATGAGCGCCACCACGCCGCGGTAGGGGTCGAAGTACGAGTCGAAGATGAGCGCGCGCAGCGGCCCGGCGGCGTTGCCCGTGGGCGCGGGGATGTTGTACACCACGGCCTCGAGCAGGTCGTGCACGCCCGCCCCCGTCTTGCCGGAGGCGAGCACCGCGTCGTCGGCGGGGATGGCGAGCCCCTCCTCGATCTCCTCGCGCACGCGGTCGGGCTCGGCCGCGGGAAGGTCGATCTTGTTGATGAGCGGGATGATGTCGAGGTTGGCGTTCATGGCCATCATGGCGTTGGCCACGGTCTGCGCCTCCACGCCCTGGGTGGCGTCCACCACCAGCACGGCGCCCTCGCACGCGGCCAGGCTTCGGCTCACCTCGTAGGTGAAGTCCACGTGGCCCGGCGTGTCGATGAGGTTGAACTGGTAGGTCTGGCCGTCGTCGGCCGTGTAGTCCACACGCACGGCCTGGCTCTTGATGGTGATGCCGCGCTCGCGCTCGATGTCCATGCTGTCGAGCAGCTGCGCCTGCATGTCGCGGCTGGCCACGGTGCCCGTGAGCTCGAGGATGCGATCCGAGAGCGTCGACTTGCCGTGGTCGATGTGCGCGATGATGGAGAAGTTGCGGATGTGGTTCGGATCGGTGGTCATGTCCTGTCTTTCAATTGGAGAGCGCCCGCAATGCGCAGGCGCTTCGGAAAACGGAGCCTATTCTACCTCATTCGAGCCTCGGAACGCACACGTTCGAACGCCTCGACAGGAGAACCGTTGAAAATCCCGAGAACGGGCGGCGGAGCCGGCCGGCGCGAAGGCGGCGAGAAAAAGCGTGTATTCGTCAAATTCCGCGTGAAAACGTCGGGAACCTTTGCTATTCTATCGCATTGTGTATCCAGCGATACGTGCGCGCGATGGCTTCCATCGCCGAATCCGCAGACGTGGCTGCAAGAGGATTCGTCTTGCTGGGTGACCGGTTGGTCCGCGAAACAGAGAAATCCCGCCTGTTTCCATGCGCATGAACGGCTTTCCGCCTGTGCGGAGCGCCCCGGTTCTCCCCGAGGATCGCATGCGAGGCAATCGGCACCGGGCAACGACAAGGCGCGCACGCTGCGCCGGATATGCACGGTAACCGGCTTCGCAGGAAGCAATGAGAAGATTTATTGGAGGAAGAACACTGTGGCGAACATCAAGAGCCAGAAGAAGCGCATCATCACCAACGAGAAGGCCCGCCTGCGCAACCGCGCGGTGAAGTCCGAGCTCAAAACCGCTACCCGCCGCGTCAAGGACGCCGTGGCCGCCGGCAACGGCGCCGAAGCCTACGCTGCCGCGCTGGCTGCCTGCCGTCTTATGGACAAGGCCGCCTCGAAGGGCGTCATCCACAAGAACCAGGCCGCCAACCGCAAGAGCGGCATCATGGCGCTCGCCAACACCGTGGCCACCGACGCCGATCGCGCCGCCTACGTGAAGCCCGCCAAGAAGGAGCAGAAGACCGGCTCCAAGAAGGCCGAGCGCAAGGCCGCCCG
>CAUEBO010000027.1 GCA_958454405.1 uncultured Eggerthellaceae bacterium
CGGCATGGCCGGCCAGGTGTGGGGCTACGACCTCGCCCGCCACGACTCGGTCGACAACGGCAAGAGCAAGCCGCTGTTCACCGAGAAGCAGTGGAACGGCCGCGAGCTGGAAGTGTACGACGCCGCCCCGCTGCTGAGCGCAGGCGTGGAGCTGTTCGGCACCGAGCAGAACCGCCGCTACCATCCCATTCCGGGCGCGCACACCATCTGCGCGAACAAGGGCGTCGTCGCCTACCGCCCGAAGACCGACCGCCCGCTCAAGGAGGGCGAAGGCTACGGCGTGTGGTCCTTCATCGCCATCTCCCTTTCCGCCGATCGCGACTTCGCGGCCGACCTGTTCATCGAGGATGCCGGCGTGTGGACCGAGAACGACAACGAAGAGGACATGATCGCGTTCCTCGAGCAGCATCGCAAAGCTATCGTCTGGTCCGTCGTCGAGTGCGGCCGCGACCAGAACGTGCTGTTCGACCGCACCTACGTGGGCTTCGCTCACCGCATGATGAAGCCGGGCGAGATCGGCAACGCCATCACGGTGGGTCCCTACGTCACGCTGGCCCGCAACGCCGTGCCCGCTACCGGATTCGCCTCGCTCAACGACCTGCACCTGTCCGACTGGCTCAAGCAAATGGACTTCGAGCCGCTCACGGACATCGCGTAACCGACGGTATCCCCCTGATCGAGCCGTCCAGGCAACCCCCGGGCGGCTCGATCACGTTTAGACAAGGACTGGAAACATGGCAGACAAAACCGCTTCCGGTTCCGGCGGATCATCAGCCCAGGACAGCTCGAAAAAAGTTGGCCTGATCGGCCTGGTAGGCATCGTCATCAGCGCCATGATCGGCGGAGGCATCTACAACCTCCCCCAGAACATGGCGGCAGACGCCTCCGCAGGAGCCATCATCATCGCCTGGGTGGTGACGGGCATCGGCATCTGGTTCATCGCGAACACGTTCCGCATTCTCTCGGCCGCGCGCCCGGAGCTCACGAACGGCCTGTACACCTACGCCGAGAAGGGCTTCGGCAAGCTCATCGGCTTCTTCGTGGCCTACGGCTACTGGATCTGCAACTGCTTCGCCCTCGTGGCGTACTCGGTGCTGGTCATGGCCACGCTCAACTACTTCGTGCCCGACTTCTCGGGCGGCAACAACATCCCCTCCATCATCGGCGGGTCCATCATCACGTGGATCATGTACCTGCTGGCCCTGCAGGGCGCGAAGTCGACCAGCTTCCTGAACATCATCGGCACCATCGGCAAGCTGCTGCCGGTGGCCATCTTCATCTTGGCCGTTGCCACCGTGTTCAAGTTCTCGGTGTTCATGGAGGGCTTCTGGGGCATGCACGGCACCGTCGATCTCAGCTTCACCTGGGACAACGTCATGCCGCAGGTACAGGCCACGATGCTTGTCACCCTGTGGCTGTTCCTGGGCATCGAGGGCGCCGTGGTGGTGTCGGGCAAGGCGAAGTCGCAGGCCGCCGTGCGCAAGGCCACGACCATCGGCTTCTTGGTCACGCTGGCGCTCTACATCATCGTGTCGCTGCTGCCGCTGGGCGTGTACTCGCAGGCCGACGTGGGCTCCATGGCCAACCCGTCCATGGCCGCCATCATGCTGGACAAGTTCGGCAAATGGGGCGAGATCATGGTGAACGCCGGCGTGATCATCTCCGTGTTGAGCTCCTGGCTCGTGTGGATGCTCATGCTGGGCGAGATGCCCCTGGCCGCCTCGAAGAGCGGCATCTTTCCCAAGGCGTTCACGAAGGAGAACAAGAAGGGCTCGCCGTCCACGTCGCTTCTGTGGACCACCATCGTGGTGCAGGCGGTGCTGATCATCTCGTTCTTCATCGGCAGCAACGCCTGGACCACCATGATCAGCATCACGAGCGTCATGGCGCTGCCGTGCTACCTGTTCTGCACGCTGTTCCTGTTCAAGATAGCCATAAAGAAAGAGTATCCCCAGGGCATCTTCGCCAGCCGGGGCGTGGCCGTGTTCACCGGCGCAGCCGGCTCGCTCTACGGCCTGTGGCTCATCTACGCCGCCGGCCTGAACTACCTCATGGTGGCGTGCATCGTGTACGCCGTCGGCCTGCCGCTCTACATCGTGGGCGTGCGCCAGCACGACCCGCATGCGAAGCTGTTCGCGAAGACCTCCGACAAGGTCATCGTGGCCGTGGTGGCGGCGCTGGGCATCGCCGGGCTCATCTACTCCATCATCACGTTCGGGCACGTGAAGCTGTAGGCGGATATCCGCGCGCATGTGGAACGGAAAGGCCCGGAGCAGTTCCGGGCCTTTTTGTTCCAGACCCCGCCCTAGGCGGGTTGGTTTGCAGCCATGAATTCCTTGAGTTGTTGCTTGCGCGCAGGATCCAGCTCCTTCTTGGGAACGCCCTGCACGGCCCCTTCAAGGGCGTACAGCTGGTGGAGGCATACGCCCGGATCGACGGTCTGCATTTTGAGCCACGCCTGCTCGGCGCCTGCAGCCAGCAGGTCCTCGACCGTTTCGATGCCCACCTGGGCAAGCTGCTCGGCGGCATGCGGGCCGATGTTGGGAAGATCGGTGAGTTTCGCCATGGCGTCTCCGTTCTCGTTTGCGAATGCTTCGGGAGGAGCCGGCCCGACAGCGCATCGAGAGCGGCTCCGCTTCTTCAGGCGATGCGCTTTCCTAACCGAGCGGCACGGACCGCACTCTCGCGCGCAGGAGCGCGAGATCGTCGTCGTTGGGGTGGTCGGCTGCCTCGTCGAAATTCTCGATGAGCTGCTTCATGCGCGCGGCCTGCGCCGGGTTCTGCTCGGCCGTGCGCTCGTAGCGGTCGCGCACGCTTCGGGGCATGCGGCCTTGGCACATGAACGTGCCCACAATGCGCGCCGATTCGGGAACGTGCACGGCCACGCGCGCCGTCACGCCCGCGAAGTACGTCTCGTCGGCGCCGAAGCCGGCCGTGCCGAACAGGAACACCTCCTTGCCCGCGAGCCCCGCCAGCACCTCCGCCATCTCGTCGGTGCAGTCGCCCCGGTTCGTCCAGAAGCCGGCGTACACGCGATCGGCTTGGGATGCGGCGGAGGCGTCGACCTCGTCCAGGCTCCCGTACGCCAGGCGCCCCTGTTCGGGCAGCTCCTCGGCAAGGGCCCGCGCGAGCCGTTCGGTATTGCCGGTCCTGCTGTCGTATACGATGGCGTACGTCATGGGCGGCGCCCCTCTCGTGCTCGAATCGACGGCGCAAGACCGTCGGCGAATCGGATGCGACGGTTATACGCCCGCCCGACATCGCTGTAAACCCCGTTATACTAAACCGAACGGCAAAACCAGCGGCGCCGCATCGCATCCGAAGGCGAACGGCGCGGCAAGCGGCATCTCGAAAGGGGCTTCCATGCGGGCGGTCATCCAGCGCGTGAGCAGCGCACAGGTGGACATCGACGGCGAGACGGCGGGATCGATCGGACGCGGGCTGCTCATCTTGCTGGGCGTGGGACACGGCGACACCGAGGAGCAGGCCGAGCGCCTGTGGAGCAAGATATCCCGCCTGCGCATCTTCGAGGACGCCGACGGCAAGACGAACCTCTCGCTGGCCGACGTGGAGGGCGAGGTGCTGGTGGTGTCGCAGTTCACGCTGTACGCCAGCTGCAAGAAGGGTAACCGCCCCTCGTTCACCGAGGCTGGCGCGCCCGACGAGGCGAACCGCCTCTACGAGTGGTTCGCCGACCGCGCCCGACGCGACGTCCCTCGCGTAGAAACCGGCCGGTTCGGCGCGTACATGGCGGTGTCCCTGGTGAACGACGGCCCTTTCACACTCGTGCTGGACACGGACGATCTGCAAGCCCGCGTTCTCGGTCGATGAGCCTGCATCCCGATCGTCCCAAGGCGCCGCATCGATGCGGCGCCTCGCAGGGGCAACGGCGTCTCGCCGCCGCTAGCCCAGCAGCACCTGCTCCCATTCCGCTTCCTTGAAGCCCACCAGCACGAAGTCGTCCCCCACCACGATGGGGCGCTTCACCAGCATGCCGTTCTCGGCGAGCAGCGCGAACGCCTCCTCGTCGCCCATGCCGGCATCCAGCAACGCCCTCACGTTGCGCTCGCGGTACAGCATGCCGCTCGTGTTGAAGAAGCGCCGCAGCGGCAGCCCGCTTCTCGCATGCCACGCCGCCAGCTCCTCCGCCGTCGGGTTGTCCTCCACGATATGCCGGTCGGCGTGCGCCACCCCGTGCGCGTCGAGCCACGCCTTCGCCTTCTTGCAGGTGGAGCACTTCGGATATTCCACGAACAGCACGTCAGCCATCAATTGCTCCCTTTCCTCCCACTGAGCGAACACGGGCAAACTCCCCCTACCAGTCGATAGCCTCGTAGACCAGTCCGAGCTCCGATTCCAGCTTTGCGAAGAAATCCCGCGGGGACAGCGCCGTCATGTGCGAGTTTTTGAACCCTTTGCGATCGCGCGTGAGAAGAAAATCCGCTTTGACCTTTTCCGCGCATACGTCGATCAGGCAGTCCTCGAAATCGGGCCAGCATCGCTCGGCGGTCGTGCGAACATCATCGGCATCCACGGCGCATACGTTCAAGTATTCCATGCTCCTAATGAACGTGCGCTGCACGTCTGCACTCTTGTTGTTCTTCCTCATCACATAAAAGGCGTCGGTGAAGGACTTCGCAGAGACCCAAAGCTCAATGTCGTCAAGTTCCTGCATGACCTGAAGCTTCATCGCATGTTCTCCTTCAGGCGGTCGACCGGTGAACAGATCGACCATGACGTTCGTATCAAGCAAAGCGCGCATAACGCTCCTCCCGTGCCTCGTCGAGCAGCTCCTTGAACGGTTTATCTCCCCAACCATCGGGAGCTTTCAGAGTCGTTGATCGTATGCGCTCCCGTAGCTTTTCCTTCTGATCGGGGGTGAGCTCGCGCCG
The DNA here is from genome assembly GCA_958454405.1 of uncultured Eggerthellaceae bacterium. Classification (GTDB taxonomy): domain Bacteria; phylum Actinomycetota; class Coriobacteriia; order Coriobacteriales; family Eggerthellaceae; genus Enteroscipio. The sequence continues at coordinate 4,893 of CAUEBO010000027.1, forward strand.
CTTTCCCCGCAGCTCTTCGAGCGACGGCGTGACCCTGGGGAGCTCTTCGTGTTCGAGAACGTATTCATAAGCAGCGTTGACCAATTCCGTCGGCGTTGCGCCGATCTTCTTGAGCACCTTGTTTCCCTGCTCCCGAATCTCTTGCGGCACGCGGGCCGTGACGATGGAATCGGTCCGGCTCGGCTTTGCCGGAGCCTTGCCCGTCGTTTTCTTCGGTGTCTTCTTGGGGACTCCCTTTTCGGCTACAGCTTCCATGTCCAGCCTCCTTTCTTTGCACCCACTATATCGTAATACCGTATTACTTTCAAGTCGCAAAAATCCCTCTTCTCCCGCTTGACACTCAACCGGCCAAGTGTTTATAGTGTGCATAGAGGGTATATACACTTTGCACACTGCCGAAAGGCGGAGGGCGCAAAGGGAAGGCCCTTCGGGCGTCTGGGGAAGAACGTGTTCCCCCGTTGCCCAGGCGAAGCATCGAGACGTCGCGGCTTCGCCGCCGGAAGCGCGTGGGACGCCGGGCGCTTCCCCGTTTTTGAACCAGAAGGAGCACCGTGGACATCATCATCTCGAACGCAAGCGACAAGCCCATCTACGAGCAGATAACCGCCCAGATGAAGAACCTCATCATGAACGGCACGCTCGCGGAGGGGGCCCAGCTTCCCTCGATGCGCGCGCTGGCGAACGACCTGCGCATCAGCGTCATCACCACGAAGCGCGCCTACGCCGATCTCGAGGCCCAAGGGTTCATCGAAACGGTGCAGGGCAAGGGCAGCTTCGTCGCTGGCGGCAACATGGAGCTTTTGCGCGAAGAGCGTCTGCGGCACATCGAGGAGCTGCTGGGCAGCGCGGTGGACGAGGCGAGAAGCGCCGGCATCGACACGCAGGAGCTCCACGACATGCTCGACCTCCTTTTGGAGGACTGATCGCGGAGCCCCGCCCGCACGGGCCCGGACCCGCCGACCGTTCAACCGCAAGAAGAAAGTGACGACCGATGAGCGATTTACTGCGTATACAAAACCTGGAAAAGCATTACGATGGCTTCGACCTCGGGGGCGTCTCCCTCAGCGTGCCGGCCGGCAGCGTCGTGGGCTTCATCGGCTCCAACGGCGCCGGCAAAACCACCACCATCAAGGCCGTGCTCGGACTGATCAGGCCGGACGGCGGTTCCATAACGATCTTCGGCGAAGAAGTCACCGGAGCCCCCGAAAAGCGCCTCGCACAGCTCAAGCAGCGCATCGGCGTGGTGTTCGACACGTGCTCGTTTCCTGAAGAGCTCACCGTGGAAACGGTGGGCAAGCTCATGGCCCAGTGCTACAAGAACTGGGACGCCGGCGCGTTCCGCACGTTCGCCCGCACGTTCCAGCTGCCGCCAGACAAAACCGTGAAGGAACTGTCGCGCGGCATGGGCATGAAACTCTCGCTGGCATGCGCCTTGGCGCACAACCCCGACCTGCTCGTGCTCGACGAGGCCACGGCCGGCCTCGATCCCATGGCCCGCGAAGAGGCGCTCGACACATTGCGCCTGTTCATGAACGACGAGCATCGCGGCATCCTCATGTCCAGCCACATCACGAGCGACCTCGAGAAGATAGCCGACTACATCGTGTGCATCGACGAGGGCCGCATCGTGTTCTCCGTGGAGAAGGACGTCATCACCGATCTGGCCGGCGTGGCCCAGTGCCGTGCGGCCGAGTTCGACGCCGTGGCGGACAGCGGCTTCTTCGCGCCGGGCGCCCTGCACTACGAGCGCAACACCTACGGCACGTCCATCCTCGTGCCCGACCGCCAGGCGTTCGCCGCGCAATTCCCCTCAATCGCGCTCGACCGCGCCGATATCGAATCCTACATGTCGCTCATGCTGAAGGGGGACGTCCGATGAAAACCATGCTCATGTTCGACCTGCTCACCGCAAAGAAGATCGCGATGTCCCAAATGGTGCTGGGCGTGGTCGTGGCTCTTGTCATCGCGGTGTCCACCGAAACGCCCATCACCATCATGCCCATCATGGCGCTCATGCTGGCCTACTCGGTCGGGTTCACGCTCGTGGCCTACGACGAACGCAACGATTGGGAGCGGTTCCGCTTGACGCTGCCCCTCTCGCGCGCCGACGTCATCCGCGGCCGCTATGCCACGTTCGTCATCATGACGCTGACAGGGCTGCTCGCAGGTGCGCTGCTCACTGCCATCGTGTACGCCTTGGCCCAGATCATGCCGGACGCGCCGGTGCTCTCAGCGCTTTCGGAGCCGCTCGGCTGGCAAGTGATGCTGGCGATGGCCATTGCCTCCGTCGCGTTCTCGCTCGTCCTCTGGCTCATCGCGCTGCCCCTGGTCGCCCGTTTCGGCATGACGAAGGCCGTGCGCTTCATCCCGCTGGCCTTCATCATCCTTCTGCCCATCGGCACCGTGCTCGCGCAGAAGGCGGGCCCGCCGCCCGTTTTCATAACGGACTTGGCAGCCTGGGCCGCCACCTCGGAGGGCACGATCGCCCTGGCGCTGGCCGTCCTCGCCTTCGTGGCCGTGCTGACCGCGCTCTCGTGCCTGCTGTCCGTGAAGCTGTACGAGAAGCGGGAGTTCTAGAACCAGGACGCCGGCCGAGGTCGCAGGGGCCAGCCGAACGCCGGCCCCTGCGACCGATCGCGCGAAAGGGAACCGCCGTGAAAGCGATGTTCTTGATGGATTTCGTCACCACGAAGAAGCTGCTGAAACGCTACCTGCTGCTGCTCTTGGGCATGGGCGGCGTCGCCGCGCTCATCATGGGCAGCCACCCGGGGATCATCCCCTACTTCGGCGTGCTGTTGACGATCTCGGTCGCGCAGGCGCTCGCGCTGTATGACGGCCAGCGCGGCTGGGACCGGTTCCGTCTCGTCATGCCGCTCACCCGCGCCGACGTCGTGCTGGGACGCTACGCGTTCCTCGCGGCCATCGTCCTTGTCGGCACGTTGGTGGGCGCGGCCGTTTACCTGGCCTTGACGCTGGCCGTGCAGGCCGTGCCCGCCTACGCGGAGCTCACGCTCAGTCCGAACGGCTTCGACGCCGTCGGGCTCACCTGGTCCGTTGCAGTGTCGCTCGCGTTGGCGCTCATCGTCGGAGGCGTCATGCTGCCTGCCTTCTTGCATTTCGGCATGGCGAACGGGGTGCGCTACGCCATGGCGCTGCTCATGTTGGTGTCGGTGCTCGCCATCAATCCCATCATCAACGTCTGGATCAAGCCCGAGGCGGCTCCGCAGGTTCTCCGCGGGATCACCTCGCTCGCGGCGTCGCCCGAGAGCTTCATCGCCGCGGCCGGCATCCTCGTCGTCGCGGCCTTCGCGCTCTACGCCGCTTCGTGCGCCGGAAGCCTTGCGATCTGCCGGCGACGCGATTTCTAGACCTGCCGCCCGTCCGTCTTCACGGGCCCGGCTGGCAGAACGCCGGCGCCAGAGCCCTCCCTTGCAAGATTGTAAGCCGTGGACAAGCGGCGAGTAAGGTTGCCTTAAGAAGCGTTTGCCATACTGGATGGCAGAGGCGCACGTTTCGAGAAAGGCACCGCCATGGCACGCGCAATCGCCCCGCAGCACGCAACGATAAGGTTTTTCGAAACCACGCAGCGCGCCCGCACCATGAGCGCCCCCTCCGGCTGCAAGCGCAGCCTCGGTGCGGCGGGCGTCGCCAAGCGCCTTGCCGCCATCGCGCTCGCGGCCGTTTTGGCGGTCGTCCTCGTCTTCATCGCGCGGGGCTTCGGCCTGTACCGCGATGCGCTCGCTGCGACGAGCCTCGACGACATGGCCGCCGCCATTCAGCAAACCGAAGGCTTCACGCCCGTCGACGAGCTGCCCGAGCTCTATCTGCAAGCCGTCGTCTCTGCGGAAGACCACCGTTTCTACGCCCACCCCGGCATTGACCTCGTGGCCTGCGCACGCGCGCTCGTCCACGACATCCAAGCCGGATCCATCGTCGAAGGCGGCAGCACCATCACCCAGCAGCTCGCGAAGAACCAGTACTTCACCCAGGAGCAGACCGTCGATCGAAAGATCGCCGAGATGTTCATGGCGCTGACGCTTGAGCAGCGCTTTTCGAAACGGGAGCTGCTCGAGCTGTACGCGAACTCCATCTACTTCGGCAACGGACTGTATGGAATCGGCGCGGCGAGCGAGGGGTATTTCGGGAAACCGGCCGATCAGATGAACGCATGCGAGAGCACGATGCTCGCCGGCATCCCGAACGCGCCGAGCGCCTACGCGCCCAACGAGAACCCCGAGCTTGCCCGCGAGCGGCAGCAGCAGGTTATCGATCGACTCGTAGCCTGCGACTACATCGACGAATCCGAAGCGCGGCGCATAAGCGGAGCATGCAGCGCATGAGGCGGCTGGCCGGCCGATGCGCAGCGGGCGGCGCGCATCGGCCGGCTCCTCGAACCCACAGCGAAGAACCCGTCGGCCTCCGTCGGCGGCATCGTCCTGAAGCATCTCGGAACGGAACCAGCTAAATGTCGATAGTTTTACGATTCATAGCCTTTTTGATGCCGACTGATACTATCCTGTATGCATGGCCTTACGAGATAAGCTTTTGAGTTCATACCGCAGCATTCGTGCGTGGGAAAACGGAAACCCCGTTCGCAGACGGAAGACGTACTGGGCGTGCTATACGCTGGCATTCGTCATCGTCGCTTTCATCGTGCTTTTCGTGTACCCGTCGAACGGCCGATCCATCGTGTGGAACGTCGATGGGCTCGAGCAGTACTATCCGTATTTCGTCTTCGAAGGCCAATGGCTGCGCGAGATCGCATCGAACCTGATCTCCGGCCAGGGGCTGCAGGTTCCGCTTTGGTCGTACACGCTGGGCTACGGCAGCGACATCTTGACCACGCTCGATGTGATCTTCGACCCGTTGAACCTGCTCTCCGGGCTCTGCCCCGAGCAGTATTCGGAGTATCTGTTCCAGTTCTTGGTTGTGTTCAGGCTCTACCTTGCCGGGGCCGCGTTCTCTCACTTCGCTTTCCGATTCGGCACGGGCCGGCTCCCAACGCTGCTCGCCGCGCTGCTGTACGCCCTGTGCGGCACGGCGCTTGCCGTGACGTTCTGGCCGGCGGGCGCCTGGCCGATGGTGCTGTTCCCCTTGATGTTGCTGGGCGTCGAAAAGGTACTGGCGGGCGAAAGACCGTACGTGTTCATCTTGAGCTCGGCTGCCATGTTCATCATCTCGTACTACTTCTCCTACATGGCGTGCCTGTTCCTCGTGCCCTACTGCGCAGCGCGCGTGATCTTGGTGAAGGGCCCTCTGCGCGTGGGCGGGTTCGCGCTGTGGACGCTCCGGTTTCTTGCGCTCCTGTGCGTAGCCATCTTGATCGCCGGCATCTCGCTGGGTCCCGCCCTTGTCGGCCTGTTCGGAAACGAGCGCTTCGTCGAAGGCGCCGTTGACGTGCCCGCATTGTACTCGCCGGACTTCTATTTCTCGTCCATCGCAGGGTTCATGAGCACATCGGGCGTGGGAAGCGATTGCTACATAGGCTTCGGAGGGTTGGCGTTCCTCGCTTGCGCGCTGCTGTTCGTGCAGCGCAAGCAGCATCGGCTGTTGAAACTGTGCTTCGCGGCCATGGTCGCCATGCTGTTCTTGCCCCTCTGCGGCAGCGTCCTCAACGGCTTCAACTACGCGACGAACCGGTGGGTATGGGCATTCGCGCTGCTCGTATGCTTCATCGTCGCCAAGATGCTCCCAAGCCTGCTGGCCGTTGGATCACGCGAAGCGAGGGCGCTCGCCATAGCCTCGCTCGCGTTCTGCGCGTTCGCCATCCTCGTGCCGCAGGCGCGCACGGAGCAGACCATGGCCGCTTGCCTGGTGCTGGCGGTGACGCTGATGGTCGTCATCCAAAAGGGACTGTCGGATCGAGCGCGCAAAGCAGGTGTCGCGGCATGCCTGGTCGCGAGTTTGGCATGCAACGCGTTCTACCTGGTGTCGCCCGACGAAGGCGGGGTTGGAAAATCGTCCTCGCCCCTCGGCTCCATGTACCAAAGACTCACTTCGGGCTCGCCCAACCGCTTGGTGGCAGACCTGGACGACGAAGGGACATGGCGCTACGATGCCGACCCCTCCGTCACGGAGCGCACGCGCAACGACAGCGCCGTGCTCGGCCTGTCCGGCATTGACTTCTACAACAGCTTCTACAACAGCTTCATCGACGCCTATCACACTGAACTGGGCGTCGCCGAAACCAACATCAATTTTTCCTACAGAGGAGCGGGATCGCGGGCCATCTTGGAAACCCTGGCCGGCGTGAAATACTTCCTGGTGCCGGCAGGCGTGAAGCCGCCCTACAGCTACGACGACCCGCAAAGCCTCGTCGCATCCGAAACGATGCACAACGTTCCCTACGAGGTGCACGAAGCAGAGAACGCCTTGCCGCTCGCCTACGTCTACGATGCGCACATCCCTCGCGCCGTCTACGACGCACTGTCTCCTGCGCAGCGCCAGGAAAGCCTGCTGCAGGGCGTGGTCCTGGAGAACTCGTCACTGCCTGAAGCGGACCTTGATCTGGAGTCGCATGAGCTTCCGACCACGTTGACGGCGGGAGCGGGACTGACCGTGGAAGACGGCGTCGTCAATGTGACCTCGGCAGGAGCGACGCTGACGGCGACGTTCGACGGCCTTGCCGACAGCGAGACGTACCTGTACGTCGACGGCTTGGACTACCAACCCGTATCACCATTGGATGCGACCAGCGAAGACGCCCTTGAAACCATGACGTGGTATCAGAAAGCCAAGCTGTACAAGAAGAACCTCGAGTGGTCCGCCCCGACGGACTACTTCATCAACCTTTCGTCGGACAAGGGCACGGCAACCCGCCAGATCGTCAACTCCGCGAAGACGTGGCACATGTACGGGGGCAAGGACGAGTGGCTGGTGAACATGGGATATTCCGAGGACGCCCAGAGCTCCATCACCCTCAAGTTCAACCAGCCGGGCATCTACCGCTTCGACGAGCTGGCCGCCGTCTGCCAGCCCATGGGCTCGTTCGACAGCCGCGTTTCCGACCTCAAGAAAACTCCCGTCGACAACCTGGAGCTCGGCACGAACGAGATCACCTGCTCGCTCGCCGCGAACAAGGAGGAGGCGCTGTTCCTCAGCATCCCCTATTCAGAAGGCTGGAGCGCCACCGTCGACGGAGAACCTGTCGAGATCAAGCGCGCGAACACCGGATTCATGGCGCTCGAGCTCCAACCGGGACAGCACGAAGTGCGACTGACGTTCATGACGCCCGGTCTCGCAACGGGAGCCTGCGCTTCCGGCATGGGAATCGCACTGCTCGTCGTCATCGCGATCGGCTGCAAGGCGCTCGATCGCAGGAAAAAGAAGGACACCGTCACGAAGGCATCGGCATGATCAGCTTCAACATACCCCCCTGCATCGACTCGGCATTCGGCTATCTGCAGGAATGCGTCGACGAGCACAAGATCTGCGGCGACGGCACGTTCACCCGCCGATGCAGCGAGTGGATGGAACGGCGCTTCGGCGCCCAGAAAGTGCTCCTCACCACCAGCGGCACGACGGCCTTGGAGATGGCGGCGCGCCTCTGCGGCCTGAAGCAAGGCGATGAGGTCATCCTGCCCAGCTTCACGTTCTCATCCACGGCAGACGCCGTCATCATGGCCGGAGCCACCCCGGTGTTCGTGGACATTCGCCCCGACACCATGAACATCGACGAGACGAAGATCGAGGCCGCCATCACCCCCGCCACGCGGGCCCTGTTCGTCGTGCACTATGCAGGCGTCGCCTGCGATATGGATGCCGTCATGGACATCGCCGATCGCCACGGTCTCTACGTGGTCGAAGACGCCGCCCAAGGAGTGATGAGTTCTTTTAGGGGGGGGGCACTGGGAACCATCGGGCACTTCGGCTGCTTCTCGTTCCACGAAACCAAGAACTACTCCATGGGAGAAGGCGGTGCGTTGCTCATCCGAGACGAGCAGTTCAACGAGGCCGCTGAGATCCTCCGCGAGAAGGGCACGAACCGCTCCAAGTTCTTCCGCGGCCAGATTGACAAGTACACCTGGGTCGACTATGGCAGCAGCTGCCTGCCCGCCGACTTGAACGCCGCCTACCTGTGGGCGCAGTTGGAACAGGCCGATGCCATCAACGACGATCGCCTGGCAACCTGGAACGCCTACTACCAGGCATTCCAGCCGCTCGAACGCGCAGGCTTGGTAGAGCTGCCCGCCGTGCCCGACGGCTGCGTCCACAATGCGCACCTGTTCTTCCTCAAGTGCGCCGACCTGGCTGAGCGAACGGATCTGATAGCGTACCTGCGGAAATGCGGCGTGCAGGCGGTGTTCCACTACATCCCCCTTCATTCGGCGCCCGCCGGCCTGAAGTTCGGCCGGTTCTCCGGAGAAGACGCATTCACCACGCGCGAAAGCGAGCGCCTCGTGCGCCTGCCGCTGTACTACGGGCTGGACGAGGCGGACCGCAATGCCGTTATCGCTTCCGTCAAGGCCTTCTACGCCGATCGAGGACGGTGCGACTGACAACATGGCCGACTCCCTGGTTTCCTGCGTCATACCCTGCTACTGCTCGTCCGCGACGGTGGGATCCGTCGTTGACGAGATCGAGCGGACGGCCGTCCAACGCGACGATTACGCCTACGAGATCGTCCTCGTGAACGACGGATCGCCCGACGGTGGCGCTACCGCGCGCACCATCGCCGATCTGGCGCAGCGGTCGCCGCGCATCGTCGCCGTGGACCTGGCACGCAACTTCGGCCAGCATGCCGCCATCATGGCGGGATTCGCTCACGTGCGAGGAGACATCGTGGTCTGCTTGGATGACGATGGGCAAACCCCGGCCAACGAGATGTTCAAGCTGGTGGACAAGGTCGCCGAAGGCTTCGACATCGTCTATGCCAGCTACGAAGGGCACAAGCAGCACAGCGTTTTCCGCAATGCGGGAAGCTCATTCAACTACTGGTGCAATCACGTCCTCATGGGAACCCCGCGCGATCTCGAGCAGACGAGCTACTTCGCCTGCAAGCGCTACGTCGTGGACAGCGCATTGCGCTACGAGAACCCGTACCCTTACGTCGAAGGACTGCTGTTCCAGTCGGTGCAAACGTACTGCAACGTACCGGTTGCCCATCGGGCGCGGGAAGTGGGCGCCTCGGGTTACAGCCTGCACAAGCTGGTAAGTCTTTGGGCGAACGGTTTCACGGCGTTCTCCGTGGTTCCTCTGCGCATAGCCACGATCGCAGGATTGCTGTTCGCGATCGTCGGCTTCTTGCTGACCGTCTTCTTGATCGTGCAGAAGCTGCTCGATCCTTCAACCAACGAAGGCTGGACTTCCCTCATGGCAGGGCTGCTGGTGGTCGGTGGTCTCATCATGCTGTTGCTGGGCGTGCTGGGAGAATACGTGGGCCGCATCTATCTGAGCTTGAACAAGATCCCCCAGTACGTGGTGCGGAACACCCACGATGCCCGTCCGGCCCCCGACGACGAAGGGTAGCGCGACGGTGGCGCGAGCGGGACGCATGCGGATGCTGCTGGGGCTGCACGTGCTCCTGGGCATCTACGCCCTGAGCGACGTGTGCAGCAAGTACGCCGCGGGCGCCGGGTTCCCCGATGTTGCGTTCTTTCTGTTCTACGGCTTGATGCTGGTGTTTCTGGGCATCTATGCGCTGGGATGGCAGCAGATCATCAGGCGCATGCCCCTCTCCAGCGCCTTCGCCAACCGAGCCGTCACCATCGTTTGGGGCATTTTCTGGGGCGCTCTGCTGTTCGGAGAAGACGTGACGCCCGGAAAGCTGGTTGGAGCCGCCATCATCATGGCCGGCATCGTCCTGTACGCGCGCGCGGATGCGCCGGAAGACGGAAACGGCGATCCGAACGGAGACGGCGCCCGCCCAGCACCGGACGAACAACGCTGCGAAGCTGACGGTCCCCGTACGAATCCAGGCGATGCCGCATGAGCCAGACGGAACTCTTCTACGCCGGCATCATGCTCGCAAGCGTGTTCGTTGCGTCGGTCAGCCAAGTGATGCTGAAGAAGGCGGCCGAACGCGAATGGGAAAGCCGCGCGCAGGAGTACTTGAACCCGCTCGTCATCGTCGCCTACATCCTGTTCGTGGGGTGCACGCTGGTCACCGTTGTATCCTACCGAGGCATTCCGCTTTCGCTGGGGCCGGTGCTCGAGGCGACCAGCTACGTGTACGTCACCGCCTTCGGCGTGTGGATATTCAAAGAGAAGCTGGATCGACGCAAGCTGGCCGCCCTCGCGCTCATTCTCTGCGGCATTTTCGTCTATGCGTTTTTCGGATAGGAGTCGTACCATCATGAAAAAACTCGCGATCATCGGCGCATCGGATTTCCAAAACCCGCTCATCCTGAAGGCCAAGGAGAAGGGCCTGGAAACCCATGTGTTCGCCTGGGAAGCGGGAGACGTGGGCGAGCGCACGGCCGACGTGTTCCACCCTATCAGCATTGTGGACCACGAGGCCATTCTCGACACGTGCCGCCGCATCGGCATCAGCGGCATCTGCACCATCGGGACCGATCTGGGCAGCATCTCCGTCAACTACGTAGCCAACGCCTTGGGACTCCCGGGCAATTCTCCCGAGTGCACCCGCGTTTCAACCAACAAGTACCTCATGCGCGAACGCTTCGACGAACGCGGCGTCCCCAGCCCCAAGCACGTGGTCGTGCACCCCGGCGAGATCCCTGACGTGAGCGGGATGGAGCTTCCCCTCATCGTGAAGGCCACCGACCGCAGCGGCAGCCGCGGCATCAACCGCATCGACAGCCTGGATGATTTGAACTGGGCGCTGGATGAAGCGTTCGAAGCCGGCTTCAACAAGACCGCGCTCGTCGAAGAGTACATGGAGGGCCGCGAGTTCTGCGTCGAGCACTTCAGCTGGCAGGGCCGCCACCACTTCATGGCATTGACCGAGAAGTGGACGACCGGCCATCCCCGCTACATCGAGAGCGGCCATCTGCAGCCCGGGCGCGTGGACGCCAATACGCTGGCCGAGATCAAGCGGGTGTGCTCGGCGGCTCTCGACGCCATGGGCATGAAGCAAGGCGCATCGTGCCCGGAAGTCATGGTCTTGCCCGACGGCACGGTGAAGATGGTGGAGGTGGGCACGCGCATGGCAGGCGACTACATGGGCAGCCACGCCGTGCCGCTGTCCACCGGCATCGACTTCGTCGGCGCGGTCGTGAATGCCGCCCTCGGCATCGAACCGAATCTGCAGCCCGTTTTCCAGCCGCACGCCCATGCCATCATCAAGTTCGTCATCGACGAAGAGGACGCCGACATCGTGCGCGCGGTGCAGCGCGATCATCCCGAATGGGTCGCGCTGGCCACCGACATCGGCCCTTTCAACCACGAATGCACCGATTCCTCGACGCGATTCGGATGCCTGGTTTTGGGCACGGACGGAACGGAAGACCTGGAAGCTTTGCGGTTGGGCGCGCAATGACAAGGCACGCCGCCCATTCAACATGCGCCCCGTCGATTTTGATGGAGCCGCGCCGGTCATCGACGCGCAACGCCGCGCTTTTGCTAGCATAGGCCCCATGACACCGCGCTCCCGCCACGCACAACCCGTTATGCGAACCCGACGCCCGCCCGTCGCGGCGCCCCTCGCCATCGCAGGGCTCGCGCTCGTCGCACTGGCCGTCACGCTGGCCACTTGCATGGGCGGCGCTTCCGAACGGACCGGCGCCGAAGCGTACGTGAGCCCGTACGACTGGGGCGGCCTTCAAGCCGACGGCGAACGACTCGCGTACTACGAGGAAGGCGAACTGCGCTCCGACCTGGGCGTGGACGTATCGAGCCACCAGGGCGACATCGACTGGCAAGCCGTCGCGGACGACGGCATGGACTTCGCCTTCGTCCGCCTCGGCAATCGAGGCTACACCGAAGGCGCGCTGTACGCCGACGAGCTGGCGGGTATCAATCTGGACGGGGCTTCGGCCGCGGGCTTGGAAACGGGCGCCTACTTCTTCTCGCAAGCCGTGACGGCGGACGAGGCGCGCGAGGAAGCCGAGTTTGCGCTTCGGATTCTCGACGGGCGCGCGCTGGATCTGCCCATCGTCTACGACCACGAACCAGTTCCGGACGCCGAAGGGCGCGCGAACCACATGGCCGGAGAAGAGCTGGCGGCTTGCGCCCGCGCGTTCTGCGAACGCATCGAGCAAGCGGGCTACCAGGCCATGGTCTACGGCAACAAGCAGGACATCGCCCGGTTCGACGGCAACTCGATCGGCAATCGGCCGGTCTGGTTCGCCGAGTACGACGTCGCCGTCCCCACCGGCCAGTTCGACTTCGCCCTGTGGCAGTACACGAATGGCGGAACGGTGGCGGGAATCGACACGGCCGTCGATCTGAACATCCGGTTCCTGACGGACTAGGCCGCTTCGCAGGCCGCGTCCCGCGCCGTGCCGACAGCGGCCCTTGCTGCGCCCGTTCCGGCCGCTCATCGCCACCGTGCGACCGATCCGCTGCCAGAGAGCGCCTTCGACACGCGTCGACGTACGCGGCCTCCCATGCAGTCCGCTTGCCATCGGGCTGCATGGGAGGCCCCCTCGCAAAGGGACCGGATCCTTCCAAAGACCAGCCGGAGTCGGGCAAAATCAAAAATGACCGAAAACACGGTCGAATGTGCAGTCTGCAAGGCCGATTCGCGCCCTTCGCGCGCCTTGGTCGCGCAAAACGCCTGGTCGCGGAATTCGCGTGCCCGGTTTCGCGCTCGGCGACTGCGCATTCGACCGTGTTTTCGGTCATCTGCGGTTGGGGCCGAATGCTCCCAAGGATCCGCCGGCGCCATGGAGGCAAACCGACCAGAACCATGACAGGGGTGGTTTGACGGCGGGGCGACCAATCGCCGTGCGCGGACGGCCATCGGCGCCAAGCCACTCCGGCAGCGCATCGGCAAAAGCGCTCTCGCAACAAGACGTGAGCATTGCGCCGGATCGACGTCCTGCGCTCCAGCAGCCCAGGCGGTCGCACGCTGCATTGCGCCGCAACGCAGGGCGCCTCGGCCGTGCCGAAGCAGGCCGAGGCACCGGGAAGCCTTCCAGAAGGCGGGTTGCGATCCCGCGCAGCGATCCCTTACAGCGCCTCCTCGGGAAGCGCGCGGAGAACGACGCCCGCCGCATGCAGCAGCGGCTCGTCGCTGCTGCGGTCGACCGCTTCGGCGAAGCGCTTGGCGAACGGGATGAACCGTTCCCCGTAGAACCGTTCGTACGATCCTTCGGGGACCACGTCGGCATCTTTGTTGACGGCTCCCGCCCGGTCCAGGCACAGGTACGCCAGGAACTCGAGCTCGGTGCCGATATGGTCGAGAGGCTCGTTCGTGCCCTCTGGCCTTGCCGCGCCGCAGGATTCCATGAAACGCTCGACGGCCATGGATTCCTTGTTGACGTACAGCACGGGCGGCACGCCCACGTCTTCCGCGTACCAGATGCCCGCATACGGGGACACGACCGCATGAGGCGCCCCGATGAACAGCCGCGTGTTCTCCACGCGCAGCGCATGGAACAGCGGCTCGACGTTGGCGCCCCGGTAGGAAGCCAGCTCCTCGCGGACCTCGGACGCAAGGCCCTCGCCAAGCCCCGCCGCGACGACCGCCTCGCAGAGCGCATCGGCATAAGCGCCGGACGAAAGCGCCTCCACGGTTTCCTCTTGGTAGTACTGGTACGCCAGCGAGAGCGCCTCGAACAGCTCCGCCTTCCCTATCCAGTCCTCTTGCATGCTTGCTCGACCTCCTTGAAGCCGTCAACGGCATCCGCGGCCGCGCCGCGCCGTTCGATCGGCTCGATGCGTTTGTCCAGAACGAAGCGCCTCGCCCTCAGCACGAGGTACGACGCGAAAACCACCGCGTAGAACGCGAACCCCACGACCACATCGGGCGCACCCGCCCGCAGCGGCACGGCCAGGTACCCCAGCAGGTGCACGAAAACCAGCAGGAAGAAGGGATAGGCGAGCACTTGGACGCGCTTCCACGTTCGAGGATCGATGCGGGTGCGCACCGCCTTGAACGACGTCGCGGCAAGCACCCCCAGCAGCACCAGCAATACCACGGCGACGACGAGGGATGATTGCACGCTCGGCTTCAGGCTGAGCACCGCCCCCGCCATGGAGACGTAGTTCGCCAGGTAGGGCACGATATGGGCGAGCATCAGAATCGCCCCCATGATGGACAGCTCTCCTCTCACGGGCCCCAGCGCGCGGCGCACAGCCGACCCTCGGTCGAACACGCCGACGAACATGACGACCGCCAGCATCGAGAACCCAAGATGCCCCTTCTGGATGGCGAAGGCGACCGCACGCGCCGCGCCGTTGGGATTCGGATTGAACGTGAAGTACACGCCAGCCGCGGCTACGAGGGCCGCCAGAGCGTAGAACGCCGCAGGATGCCTTTTCAGCGCCCCCTTGAAAGCCGCCGCGAACGCGACGACGACCGCCGCCGAAATGATCTGGCTCACCGCAACTCACCCCCTCATGCGGCCGGCCTGCGGGGAGGGGCGCAGGCCGGCCATGGAATCGGAACGCATGCCGGCGGCATGCAGGGTCATGTCGGCTACACGAGCAGGTACACGCTGGGGCCGGTGCCGGCGTCCACGTTGAGCTGCTCGCAATCGCGGGATGCGATGAGCTTCGAGATGTCGGAGTCGGGATCGTCCAGGTCTCCGAACGTGCGGGCTCGACCCGGGCACACCACCACGCAGAAAGGCTGCTCGCCTTCCGACACCCGATGATGGCAGAACGTGCACTTCTCCACCGTGCCCGCAACGTGCTCGGACACGCCGTCGCCTCCGATGGCGAAATCGGTGTAGTACACGGGCTCGCCCTCCTGCAGGGTGCGCACGCCATAGGGGCACGCCTCAAGGCACAGCCCGCAGCCGATGCACTTCTCGGAATCCTGCATGACGATGCCCGTTTCCGCATCCCGGTAGGTCGCTTCGGAGGGGCAGACGCTCACGCAGGCCGGATTCATGCAGTGCTGGCACGACAGAGTGTAGGTGCTCATCGCCAGCGAGGGGTACGTTCCCGAAGGGGAGTCGGGATTCGCGCCGCCTTCGTTGACCACCTTGTTCCACCACATGTCCTGCGGGAGGTTGTTCTCCACCTTGCAGCCGACGCAGCAGGTGTTGCAGGCCACGCAGCGCTTCTTGTCAATCGCCATTCCGTAACGGGTCATGGTTATTCAGCTCCTTCCCATGCGCGAACGTCCACCAGGCAGTCCATGAAGCTCTGGTTGACGGCAACCGGGTCGCACGCGCGCGACAGCGGTTCCGACCAGCCGCCCGCGATATGCTGGTCGGACTGCCAGCTCTTCGGATAGACCAGCGTGCCCGGGCGAATCGCATCGTTGTACACGAGCTTCGCAACGGCATGGCCGTGGTCGTTGAAGCACTCCACGTGCTGCCCGTCCTCAAGCCCCTTGGCCGCGGCGTCGGCCGGATTGATCTTCACCGTGGGCTCGGGATCGAGCTCGCGCAGAATGCGGTTGTACGCCCATTGGCCGTGCACGCGGAAGCGCGGACGCTCGGACATGAGGACGAACGGGTAGGTGTCGTGCAGCGGGTTGTCGGGCCAGGCCTCGCGCGGCTCGAACCAATGCGGCAGATGCTCCCGCTCCAGATCGGGCTCCACTCCCACGTACCCGGAAGGCATCGGCTTCTCCACGTAGAACTCCGCGCGCCCGGAAGGCGTCAGGAAATTGCCGCCGTCCCACATGCGGAAGTTCTCGGGGAAGCAGCGGATGGCATGCTGCTCCACCAGCGCATCGTAGGAAATGCCCAGCTCAGCGCACGCTTCGGAGTCGAAATAGGCGCGCAGGTACTCCTCGTTGCTGCCGGGGTACAGATCGTCGCGCAGGCCCATCTTCTCGGCGAGCATGCGCATGATGTCGAGATCGCACTTGGACTCTCCCAGCGGATCCGCCGCCTTGCCGGAGTAGAGCACGTGGTAGGTGTTGCCGAAGATGACGGCATCCTCGTACTCGAACCAGTGGGCCAGCGGAAGCACGTAGTCCGACCAGCGCGCGGTGTCGGTCATCATGTTGTCCACGGTCACCACGAGTTCCATCTTCTTGAACACCTCGTCGCGCAGGGCGTTGGTGTCGACCCAGGTGCACAGCGGGTTGCCGGAATACACCCACAAGGCCTTCGGGGTGACGGGCTCGCCTTGGAATGTGCCTGACGCCATGACGTCGGGCATGTGCATGCAGGACACGGTGGGCGAGGTGACTTCGCCGGACGCAGCCTGGATGGCGGCGTTGCCCCCATTGAACGTGAGCCACGGCGCGGGGCCGTAGTTCGCGCCCGGCTTGCCCAGCTGGCCGGTGAGCGCGCCGAGCGCGGCGCCGGCATGGTGCGGGTGGATGCCGTTGTCGTAGGCCTGAGCGCCCCAGCCGACGCGATGCGTGACCGGGCCGTCAACGGCCAGATGCGCGAGCTCGACGATGGTGTCCGCGGGAACATCGCACAGCGTGGACGCGTACTCGGGCGTGAATTTCATGATCTCATCTTTGAGCAGGCTGTACGCCGTCGTGCACGAAACGCCTTCCACCTCGAACGTGCCCTCGAGAGCGGGAGCCGCCACGGTGGAGAGCTCGGCGGCCGCGTTCGCCGCAGGATCCCAGACGACGTACGGGTCGACGACCGTGCCGTCCTCGTTTTCGACGGGCGCCGTGCCCAGGTCGCTCATGCGCAAGAACAGCCCGTCGGTGGACTTCACCAAGAACGGCGCGCAGGTGTGCTGGGTCATGAAGTCCCAATCGACCTGGTCCTCCTCCACGATGACGTACATCATCGCCATAATGAGCGGGAGGTCGGCGCCGGGGCGGATCGGGACGAACCTATCGGACTTCGCCGCCATCTGGGTGAACGTGGGATCGATGCAGACCACGTACGTGCCCTGCTCCATCGCGTCCGCCACGAAATGCCAATCATGGATCTGTGCGTCGGTGAGGTTGTTGCCCCAGAGGAACATGGTCTTGGCGTTCACGTAGTCGTGCGGGTCGTTCGCGGGCCACAGGCCGGCGAACCCGTACACGCGGTTGATTCCGAGGTAGTTCGACTTGTCCAGGTCGGCCGTCATCGACGAGGCGTTGATCTCGTTGAAAAACGTTGCGACCGAGCCGTTCGTCACGTGGTACACGCTTGAGCCGGAGGCCTTGAAAATGGACGAGTCACCGTATTCCTCGCGCAGCGAAGCAAGCTTCTCTGCGATCTCGTCAAGCGCCTCGTCCCAGCTCACACGCTCCCATTGGTCGCTTCCGCGCTCGCCCGTCTGCTTCATCGGGTACAGCACGCGATCGGGATGGTGCACGTTCTCCACATGGGAGAGGCCGCGCAGGCAGATGCGGTTGAACGACGTGTCCGGGAAATCCGCCGGCGACGTCTTGACGATCTTGCCTTCGCGCACATGCACGTTCATCATGCAGGTGCTGAAGCAGTTGGGACGGCAGACTCCGTTGCAGATGGTCTCCCCCGAAGCGGCTTGGGCGCCTTCTCCGCCCTCGCCCGGGCCCGAAGAGCATCCGATGGCCGTCCCCAGCCACACGCCGCCGGCAGCGGCGATGCTCGCCTTGAGGAAATTGCGTCGTGTCAGATTCGTCATCGTTTCTGCGACTGCAGACATTTCTCCCCCTCCTTGTTCGTCATGCGCGCGCTCGCGCACCTGAGAAGAAGGCTGTATCCCCCTTGATGGCAGATGCCTTCCCCGTCCTTTCAAGCAAAGGATTGGCCAATCCGCTTTTCATATGAAAACATGTTTTCATATGAAAAGTCAAGGCATGCCGCAGCCGACGATTATTCTATTTTGAGATACATGAGCCGGGGATTGCGCAGATCAGCAGGGCGCGTGCATCATTCGCCCGCGATGCCCTTCCCCACCTGCTCGCCGAACGAATCGCCCCACGAGCTGGGAACGACCACCGCGCCCCTGCCCTCCTTGACGCCCTCGTACAGGAGGTGCATCTGCCGCAGCTGCAGCGCCTTCTCGTCCTCGTCGTAGGCGGAGGCGATGCCGCCCATCATCTCGGAGATGTCCTGCTCCGCCTCCATCAGCACCACGCGGGCCTTGCGCTTCTGCTCGGCCTGCGCCTCCATGGACATGACGTCCTGCAGCTCCTTGGGCATGAGGATGTCGCGCACCTCCACCGACAGCACCGTGATGCCCCAGGGCGCCACCTTGTCTTCCAGCAAGCGCTTCAGCTCGCGATCCAGCTGCTCGCGGCGCGACGTCACCTCCGCCACGTTCGCGCGTCCGATCGCGTCGCGCAAGATGGTCTGGGACGACTGGAGCACCAGCAGCTCGTAGTCGTCCACCACGGTGCACGCCTTCTCGGTGTCGTGCACCATCCAGAACAGCACGGCGTCCACGTTGAGCGGAACGAGATCGGCCGTCAGCGTCTCCTCCGCGCCGAACGCCGTCGAGCGGATGCGCTGGTCGACGCGCATGGTGCAGTAGTCCACGAGCGGCACCGTGAAGAAGATGCCCGGGCCCTTGACGCACTTGAACCGTCCAAGCCGCATGACCACGACGCGCTCCCATTGCTGGGCGACGTGCGTGCACGACACCGCGAGCAGCGCCACGGCGGAGGCGACCGCCACCGCGACGAAGCCGATGCTCCCGACGAGCAGGAAGAACGCCAAGCACACCAGGCCAAACGCGATGAAGAACAAGGCAATCAGGAAGAAGTAGATGCCGTTGCGGGAGGCCCGCTGCATCGCGGCGTCTTGGCGGGCGCTCGAAGAAACCTCGAACTGCGCCCGTTCATCGCCGGCGCGGCGCTCCTTTTGCTTCGAACCCATGGTGTCAGCTCCTCGTCGACGGGGCCTTGTCGGCCATCTGGCTCTTCTCGGTCTTGCGGATCTGCTGCCGCATGGCGGCCGCAATGTCATGCAGGGAAAGCCCCAGGTCCATGCAGGCGGCGATGCACTCCTCGAGCACCTGCTCGACCGCCTGCGCATGCTCCTGGCTCACATCGGAATCGAAATCGTTCACGAACGCCCCGCGCCCGCGTATGGACGTGATGTAGCCGTCGTTCGCCAGGTTGACGTACACCTTGTTCACGGTGTTGTAGTTGATGGAAAGCTCCGAAGCCATCGCGTGCACCGTCGGCAGCTGGTCGCCCGGCTTGTAATAGCCGGTGTTGATGAGGTGGACGATGCGGTTGCGCAGCTGTATCCACAGCGGCACGCCGCTCTCGTTGTCCATCTCGAAAGGGAACATCCCGCTCCTCGCTTCCCGTCTTCCTTCATGCACAGTATAGCCCTACCCGAACCGGTCACGCCGCGAAGACGATGCAGATCCTCAGGCACGCTCCCCCGGCAAGAACCAGCAAGGCCGGGATGCACGGGTGGATTTCCGCCCGCTTCGCCCGCAAGGCGAGCTCCATCGCCAACGGCACGACGAGCCCCGCAGCCACAAGGCCCGCCCAGAACAGCGTCGCCAGGGAACCCGTCGTCAACGTCTCCATCGCCTCGGGCGCCGTCTGCATCGAGCATGCGCCGAAGACCGCGAGCACGGCCAGCTCGATCGCGATGAGGGCGCCGTCGATGGCAAGCAAGCGGGAGGCGACGTCCCGAAAAAGGGGGAGCAGGCGAAACGCCATCATCGCGAGCACGGCGAGCGCGAGCCCGCAGGAGAGCGACGACAGCATGAACAGCGCAACGATGAGGGGCGATTGCCAGAACGCGACATGCGGGATGATGCCCAGGAGCAAGCCGGTGTACGCCATGACCACCAAGGCCGCAACGCATGCGAGCGCCGAGACGATCCGGCAGAGCGCCACGCGCGGTCCGATGCGCGTCAGCCAGAACGCCGACAGGACGGCGCCTGCTGCGATGCAGAGGCCCAGAGCGTAGGCGCCCACAGACACCACCGAAGCGTTCGGATGCAGGATCAGGCCGAGGATCGCGTCGGGACGCGCCATGTCGAACACGAGGCACAGCGCGGCAACCGCGCACGTGATCGCGGAAACGCAGTAGCCCAGGCCGTACAGGCGCGCGTGCGTTCCAAGGGGCCGCAGCCGCCCCGCGCCGTCCACGGAAAGACCGCGCGCCGGGAAGAAGAAGCTCATGGCCGACAGGACGAGGAGCATGCCCGCGCCGGCGCCGCCCAGAAAGAGATACGCGATGATAAGCGAGCTGGACATTCCCCTCCTCTCCGGTCGAAGGGATTGTACCCCCTCATCGCACCTCGGCGCAAACCACGCTTGAAGCGCCGCGCAAGACGGCGCAAAACCCTTGACAGGTTCTATGCGCATGGTACACTTGTCGCCACTTTGTCCCTTCTGAAGGAGCTCTGTTTCGATGCGACACGCATTTCTGTAAGCGCTGCGCCTGAACGCGCCGCCCTTCGCAACCTCATGTTGCCCCAAACGCCAACCGGAATGGCTGGCGCGGACGCGTCCGCAACCCTACGCTGAAATGCAGGCGGCCCCGCTGTCGCCGAACGACCGCATCTGACCCAAGGAGTTCTTCCCATGACCGAAACCATCGCGCCCCTGAGCGCATCCGGCCTGCCGCTTCCCAAGCGCTGGCTCGCCATCATCGCGACCATCTGGGCCGGCCAAGCCGTGTCCATGATCACCAGCTACGCCGCCGGCTACGCGGCCGTGTGGTACATCACCGAGACGACGGGCAGCGCGCTCGCCCTGGCCGTGGCCAGCATCTGCGCCTACCTGCCCCAAGGGCTGCTGTCGCCGTTCGGCGGCGTCATCGCCGACAAGTACAACCGCAAAACCGTCATGATCGCAGCCGACCTGGGCATTGGCCTGGTATCGCTCGTGCTGGGCATCATCATCCTCATGGGGCATGTGACGTTCGGGCTCATCCTGATCATGGTCATCGTGCGAAGCGTCGGACAGGCGTTCCACGGACCCGCCATGATGGCCGCCATGCCGCTGCTCGTGCCCGAGAAGCACCTGCTGCGCATCAACACGCTCGACCAGCTGCTCATATCCATCGCCTCCATCGGAGCGCCGGCGTTCGGCATCTTCCTGTACACCACGTTGGGATTCCACGCGGTCATGTTCCTGGATTTCGCAGGCGCGCTCGTGGCCGTGGCAGGGCTCGCGCTGGCGAAGATACCCACCGTCCACGACGCCTCGACCGACGACCAGCACGTGTTCGCCAACATGCGCGACGGATGGCGCGCGCTCGCGGCCACGCGCGGCCTCGTCATCCTCATCGTGGGCATCACCATCGGCATGGTGGCCTTCGCGCCGCTCGGCGCGGTGTTCCCGCTCATGACCTACGACCACTTCAACGGCGACGGCTACATGGCCTCGCTTGTGGAGGCCACGTTCGGCATCGGCATGATCGTGGGATCGGGCATCCTCATGGCCTGGGGCGGCGGCAAGCGGCTCGCCGGGCTCATGGCCGTAGCCGCGCTCATCGTGGGCATAACCACCACGGCATGCGGCTTCCTGACGCCCGACATGTTCCCTGCGTTCGCCGTGCTGTGCGCCGTCATGGCCATGGCCTGCGCCTGGTTCAACGGGCCGCTCATCACGCTCGTGCAGCGCAACGTGCCACCCGAGAAGACGGGGCGCGCGCTCGGCTTCACCACGGCCGCCATCGGCCTGGCCTCCCCTGTCGGAATCGCGTTGGGCGGCGTGCTGGCCGAGAACATCGGCATCGCGCCGTTCTTCGTGGTGGACGGACTCGTATGCATCGTGCTGGGCCTGGTGGTGTACCTGCCCAAGAGCGTGCGCGCGCTCGACCACGGCAAACCAGGCGCTTCGCAGGGCATCGCCTCGGACGAAGGGGAGCAGGACGCGAGCTAGCCGTTCGGCAGACGCCCCGCGATAACCGGACGTGGACGGAATCGCGGGGCGCTTCCAGCGCTCGAGTCGAAGCGCGCTGCTCGTTACGCCCTCCGGCTCGATCCGTAGGCGGCGTGCTTGCGGTTGCCGTAGGCGCTGCCCTTGCGCGCCCCCTTCTTCAAGTCCTTCAGCACGTCCTCCTCGCTGCCGCCCTCCACCTGCACGCGCAGCTTGACCACCTGGTCGCGCAGGCGGGCGGCCTCTTCGAAGTCCATGTTCTTCGATGCGGAGGCCATGTCGTCCTCCATGGAGGATATGATGCGCAGCACCTCTTCGCGCGACAGCTCCGCCAGCTCCTTGTTCACCTGCTCGGCCGTGGTGCTTCCCACCTCGTCGGTCACGTAGCTCATGATGTCGTTGATGGCCTTGCGGATGGTCTGCGGCTCGATGCCGTGGTCCTCGTTGTAGCGCATCTGGATGGCACGGCGGCGCTTCGTCTCGTCGATGGCCCGCGCCATGGAATCGGTGATCTTGTCAGCGTACATGATAACCTGCCCCGAAACGTTTCGCGCCGCGCGGCCGATGGTCTGGATGAGCGAGCGGTGGTTGCGCAGGAAGCCCTCCTTGTCCGCGTCGAGGATGGCCACGAGCGACACTTCGGGAAGGTCCAGGCCCTCGCGCAGGAGGTTGATGCCCACCAGCACGTCGAATTCACCGCGGCGCAGGTCGCGCAGGATCTCGACGCGCTCGAGCGTGGCGATGTCCGAATGCATGTAGCGCGCCTTCACGCCCTGGTCCAGCAGGTGATCGGTCAGATCCTCCGCCATCTTCTTCGTCAGCGTGGTGATGAGCACGCGCTCGTCGCGCGCGGCGCGCTCCTTCGCCTCGTCGATGATGTCGTCGATCTGCGAGGCGCTGCCGCGCACGATGATTTCCGGATCCAGCAGGCCCGTTGGGCGGATGATCTGCTCCACCTTCTGCTGCGACACCTTCTCCTCGTAGTCGCCCGGCGTGGCCGACACGTACACGAACTGGGGGATGCGCTCCTCGAACTCGTCGAAGCGCAGCGGACGGTTGTCCAGGCAGCTGGGCAGGCGGAACCCATGCTCGGCCAGCGTGATCTTGCGCGAGCGGTCGCCCTCGTGCATGCCGCGGATCTGCGGCACCGTCACGTGGCTCTCGTCGATGATGCAGAGGAAGTCCTTCGGGAAGTAGTCGATGAGCGTGTAGGGCGGCTCGCCCGGGTTCCGCCCGTCCATGTGGCGCGAATAGTTCTCGATGCCCGAGCAGAAGCCCATGGTCTCCAGCATCTCCAGGTCGTAGTTCACGCGCATCTCCAGGCGCTGCGCCTCCAGCAGCTTGCCCTCTTCTTTGAACTGCTGCAGGCGCTCGCGCAGTTCGTCGCGGATGGTGCCCAGCGCGCGGTCCATCTTCGGGCGCGCGGTCACGTAGTGCGACGCGGGCCAGATGGGCAGCGCCTCGAACTCGTTCAGCACCTCACCCGTGACGTTGTCGATCTCGGTGATGGACTCGATCTCGTCGCCCCAGAACTCGATGCGCACGGGGTTGTCCGCGTACGGCGGGAACACGTCGAGCGCATCGCCGCGCACGCGGAACGTGCCGCGCTTCTGCTCGTAGTCGTTGCGGTCGTACTGGATGTCGATGAGCTCGTGGATGACGTCGTCGCGGTCCATGTCCTTCTGCTTGTCCACGAACACCGCCATGCCGGCGTAGTCCATCGGGCTGCCGATGCCGTAGATGCACGACACCGACGCCACCACGATGCAGTCGCGCCGCGACAGCAGCGCCGACGTGGCCGCATGGCGCAGCTTCTCCACCTCTTCGTTGATGGACGCGTCCTTCTCGATGAACGTGTCGGACGAGGGCACGTACGCCTCGGGCTGGTAGTAGTCGTAGTACGACACGAAGTACACCACGGCGTTGTCGGGGAAGAACTCCTTGAGTTCGCTGGCCAGCTGCGCGGCCAGCGTCTTGTTCGGCGCCATGACCAGCGTGGGCTTCTGCACGGCCTCGATGGTCTTGGCCATGGTGAACGTCTTGCCGGAGCCGGTCACGCCCAGAAGCGTCTGGTAGCGCAGGCCGTCCTCGATGCCGCGCGACAGCTTTTCGATGGCCTGCGGCTGATCGCCCGCCGGCTCGAACGGAGACACCGCGCGGAACGGCGTCGTGGCAAGCCTCACATCGGGCAGCTTGCCCTCCATCTCGATTCCCTCTAGATTAGAAAGATGCGCCATGAAGCTCCTTCCGAACAGGGAGAACGCCGAACGCTCCACAGAGCGCGCAGCGAGAATGCCCACAAGGAAGCTAGTGTATCACAGTCGCTCGAATATGAACAGATGTTCGTAACAAAACCGTTACAACGCAACGAAAAGGGCCCCGTTGAAGAACAGAAGCCCGCAGCGCCGGGGGATCGGGCTGTGCGCGAGGGGCCTGATACGAGTTCCGCACGAGCCGAAGTGCCTCAGCAACGCAAAAGGGCCCCGTTGAAGAACCGAAGCCCGCAATGAGCGGAGCGTGTCCGGGGCGATGCCCACCAAGCGAGGTCCGCACCAACGAAGACAGCCCCCTGGGCTGTCTTCGTGAGCAGGAAAGTTTGTGCGACTGGACATCGCCCCGGACACGCGGCAGGTCGAAGAGGACCTACAGGTGCTTGCTGTACTCGCTCCACCACGCCAGCACTTTGTTGCGCATCTCCTCGGGCGTGCTGTCGTTGTTGAACACCACGTCAGCCGCCTCGATGCGCTCGGCGTCCGTGATCTGCTGCGCTATGCGGCGACGCACGTCGTCCTCTTCCCAGCCGCTCTTCACCGCGCGCTCGATGCGCATGTCGAGCGGGGCCAGCACGGCGATGACCACGTCGGCGTCGTAGGCGATCGACGTCTGGCGGTTCTTGAACACGGAGTACTCCACGACCACGGCCTTGTGGCCCTCTTTTTCCAGTTCGTTCACCTGGTCGGTGAACGCTTCTTCGATGCGGGGCATGGTGAGGCGGTTGAGCTTGCGCGTCTCGGCGGGCGTGACGAAGGCCTTGCGCGCAAGCGCGCCGCGGTTGATCTCGCCTTCGGCGTTGAGGATGTCCGCCCCGAACGCTTCCACGAGATCGCTCTTGACCGTGTCCCACGTGAGCACGTCGTGCCCGACCTTGTCGAGGTCGATGAACGGCAGCCCCTGGTCCACCAGCGTCTTGCGCGCCGTCGACTTGCCCGCGCCCATGCCGCCGATGATGAACAGCTTCTTCATGCTTGCTCTACCTCCTCGATCATGCCGCCGCCGAGCACGGTGTCGCCCTCGTACAGAACGGCGTATTGGCCCGGCGCCGTCGTCGGCTGCGGGCTTCGGAGCACGATGCGCGCGCCCTCGGAACCTTCCGGTTCAATGATACACGGAACCGCCCGGCTGCGGTACCGCAGTTTCACGAACGCCTCGCGGGCGGCTGCGGGACGCTCGACGGCCTGCCAGTTGACGCGTCCCACGCGCACGGCGGCCACCTGCGCTTCCTCGGCGAAGCCCACCACGAGCTCGCGCGCGGCAGCCCGCTTCTCCACCACGTAGTACGGCGCCGGCGCCGCGATGCCGATGCCCTTTCGCTGCCCGACCGTGAAGTTCGACAGCCCGTCGTGGCGGCCGAGCACGTTGCCCGCGCGGTCCACGATGGCGCCCGGCTCGTCCGCAATCCCCCGCTCGCACAGGAAGTCGCGGTAGTCGCCCTCGATGAAGCACACGTCCTGGCTCTCGGGCTTCTCGGCCACGGGCAGGCCCAGATCGGCCGCCGTGAAGCGCACGTCCACCTTCGTCATGCCCCCCAGCGGCAGCACGAGGCGCGCGAGCTGGTCCTGCGCGAGCAGCGCCAGCATGTAGCTCTGGTCCTTGCGGACGTCGAGCGCCGTCTTCACCGCGAAGCGCCCGCTCGCCTTCAGACGGACGATGCGGGCGTAATGCCCGGTGGCTATGCGGTCGCACCCGTGCTCGGAAGCGGCGGCCAGCAGGGCGGGCACCTTGCACAGCGCGTTGCATCCCACGCAGGGGCTCGGCGTCAGGCCGCGGGCGTACGACGAGACGAACGGCTGGATCACCAGCCGTTCGAAGGCGTCCACGCAGTCGCGCTCGACATGCTCGATCCCCAAGCTCGCGCACACCGCCGCCGCGTCCGATGCCGCGCACGCGCTTGCCGCGTCGTCATGGAAGCGGCAGGTGACGCCCAGCACCTCGTACCCGGCGCGCATGAGCAGCGCAGCCGAGACCGCGCTGTCCACCCCGCCGCTCATGCCGAGGGCTATTCGTCCTATGCTGCGGTTCGCAGGCATCGCCGATCTCCTTCCCCATCCGTCGGGCACGATCCGGCATCCAGTATAAAGGAACCCGCGCGATTCGTCGCAGACATGGCGTCCGCGACGAGATCCCCGGCGTTTGCGGGACAAGGCTCCCAGCCAGCGCGAGGACACGTCCCGCCGCCCCAAGCGAACCCCCGGCACCCGCTTGAACCGCAAGCCCCTCCGAAAATGCGAGCCCTCGCTCGCCCTCTCCCTCAACGCAAAAGCGGGGCCGACGCTCTCGCATCGGCCCCGCTCGATCGAACAACCTGGAAGGTCGGCCGCGCCGCTATTCGGCGGCTTCCTCCTCGGCCGGAGCTTCCTTCTTCTCGACCTTCTTCTTGGCCGGACGCTCTTCAGCCTGGATGGACTCGTCCACTTCGATCTCGTAGCCCAGCTCGGCCGCGGCGGCCTTCATGGACAGGGAGATGCGGCGGCGGTCCGGGTTGATCTCCATGACCTTCACCTTCACCTCGTCGCCGGCCTTCACGACCTGGGCCGGGGTGTCGATGTGGCGCATGGCCATCTCGGAGATGTGCACGAGGCCCTCGATGGACTGGCCCAGCTCGATGAACGCGCCGAACGGCACGATCTTCGTCACCTTGCCGTCCACGATGGTGCCGACCGGATAGCTCTCGACGAGCTTGATCCACGGATCCTCCGTCGTCTGCTTGAGGCCGAGCGAGATGCGCTCGCGCTGCAGGTCGACGTCCAGGACCTCGACCTCCACCTCGTCGCCCACCTTGACGACTTCGGACGGATGGTTGACGTGGTTCCAGGACAGCTCGGAGATGTGCACCAGGCCGTCGATGCCGCCCAGGTCGACGAACGCGCCGAAGTCGACGATGGAGGAGACGGTGCCCTTGAGGCGCATGCCCTTCGACAGCTTCGCGAGGATCTCGGCACGCTCGTTCTTGCGGCCCTCCTCCAGCAGCACGCGGCGGGACAGCACGACGTTGTTGCGGTTGCGGTCCATCTCGATGACGCGGGCTTCGATCTCGGTGCCCAGGTACATGTCGAGGTCCTTGACGCGACGGAGGTCGACCAGCGACGCCGGCAGGAAGCCGCGCAGGCCGATGTCGAGGATGAGGCCGCCCTTGACCACTTCGATGACCTCGCCCGTGACCACTTCGCCGGCCTTGAACTTCTCTTCGACGCGGATCCACGCGCGCTCGTACTCGGCGCGCTTCTTGGAAAGGATCAGACGGCCGTCCTTGTCCTCCTTCTGGAGCACGAGGGCCTCGATCTCGTCGCCGAGGTTCACGATGTCGGACGGATCGGCGTCCTTGCGGATGGACAGCTCGCGGGAGGGGATGACGCCCTCGCTCTTGAACCCGATGTCCACGAGCACCTCGTCGTGCTCGATCTTGACGACCGTGCCGTCGACGAGATCGCCCTCGTCGAAATCGGTCAGCGTGCCGTCGATCATCTCGTTCATCTGGTCGTCGGAGATGTCTTCGAAGTCGATGACGGACGTGTTTTTGATGTCGGTCAAAACGGACCCCTTTCGGTTCTTCTCTCGGGGACCCTTCGTCATGATTACTTGCTACTTCACCATGTTCGCTTGTGCAAGAAACTTGCCCGTGCA
>CAUEBO010000028.1 GCA_958454405.1 uncultured Eggerthellaceae bacterium
CCGCGGACGGCCTGAAGGGCAAGACGGGCACCATCATCACGGCGTAGAGGGCACGGCGGGAATTTGCCCGCCTTGGCCTTGCAGCTGCCGTGCGAACCGGCTGGCGATGCAGGGGGCGACGATGCCTCGATCGAGCGGTCGATGCGGGAAGCAGAATATAGGCGGGCGCGCTCCCGCCTATATTCGCTGTGAAAAAACGCCTGCTGGCGGGCTTTGCGCGCATTCGGGGGTCATGGATTTGGTATAGTGAACGCTCGATTGGGTTCACTGTAACGAGAAAGACCACCATGTCGCTAATCGTATGCAAATTCGGAGGCACGTCCGTCGCCTCGCCCGAGCGCATCCAGATGGTAGCCAAGAAGCTCATCGCGAAGCGCCAGGACGGCCATGACGTCGTGGCCGTCGTGTCCGCCATGGGCAAGACCACCGACGAGCTGGTGGGCTTGGCGAGCGCGCTCAACGACAACCCGCCCGCGCGCGAGATGGACCGGCTGCTGTCCACCGGCGAGCAAGTGTCCATGACGCTTCTGGCCATGGCCATCGAAGCGCGCGGCTACAAGGCCATGAGCTTCACGGGCCGCCAGGCCGGCATCGAAACGGACGGCACGCACGCCAAGGCCAAGATCGTGAAAGTGCACAACGAGCGCATCATGGAGGCGGTCAACAAGGGCATGATCGCGGTTGTGGCGGGCTTTCAGGGCATCGACGCGAACGGGGACATCACCACGCTCGGCCGCGGGGGCTCGGACACCACGGCCGTGGCGGTGGCCTGGGGCATCGGCGCAGACGTGTGCGAGATCTACTCCGACGTGGACGGTGTGTACACGGCCGATCCGCGCATCTGCCCGCGTGCCAAGAAGCTGGACGTCATCAGCTACGACGACATGCTGGAGCTGTCCGGATCAGGCGCCGGCGTGCTGCAGATGCGCGCCGTGGAGTTCGCGCGCAAGTTCAACGTGGTCATTCATTCCCGCTCGGCGTTCTCCGACGCCGAAGGCACCTATATCAAGGAGGAGACCGACATGATGGAGGAAGCCGTCATCACCGGCATCGCCCACGACACGTCCGAGGTGAAGTTCACCATCCGCGGCGTCCCCGACATGACGGGCGTGGCTGCGAAGGTGTTCTCGGCGCTGGCCGGCAACGCGGTGAGCGTGGACATGATCATCCAGAACATCTCCGATGCCGGCATCACCGACATCAGCTTCACGTGCCCCGGCGCCGACCTCAAGCGCGCACGGGAGACGGTCGAGCGCATCCTGCCCGACATCAACGCGCGCGAGTACGAGGTGGACGAGGACATCGCGAAGGTGAGCCTGGTGGGCACGGGCATGAAGTCGTCGCCCGGCGTGGCCGCGCGGGCGTTCTCCACGCTCGGCGAGAACCACATCAACATCCTGGCCATCTCGACGTCGCCCATCCGCCTGTCGGTCGTCGTGGACGGCGCGCAGGCTGCCGCCGCGGTGCGGTGCCTGCATACGGCGTTCGACCTCGATTCGGACAGCGTCTTCGAGGAAACGCAGCTGAGCGCCGAAGAGATCGCGGCCAAGATGGCGAAAGGCCGCTAAGGTTCCGCCGGTCTGCCGACCGGCGGAACTGCTCGACGCTGCGAGGAGTTGGTGCACGCCGCCTTCGCGCGATCCCGGCGGCTCGCGTACCAAAGTACGCTTCGCCTCCGCGATCCCACGAATTCGGCGCACCCCAGCCCCTCTCGCTGACTGACTACGTCAACCTATAACTCGGGGAAGAGGAGAACGGTCAATGACATGGACCAAAAAGATGCCGGCGAACCCGGTGGTGGCGGTGGCGGGGGCCACCGGCGCGGTGGGCAACGAGTTCCTGCAAGTGCTGCATGACCTGGACTTCCCGGCCAGCGAGGTGCGCGCGCTCGCCAGCGCGCGCTCGGCGGGCAAGAAGCTGCCGTTTCTGGGCTGCGGCCAGGTGCCGGCGGGCGACCTCACGGTGCAGGAGATGACCCCGGCGTCGTTCGAAGGCGTGGACATCGCGCTGTTCAGCTGCGGCGCCGGCGTGTCCAAGGACATGCGCGAGGCCGTCACGAAGGCGGGCGCGGTCATGATCGACAACTCCAGCGCGTTCCGCATGGACGAAGACGTGCCGCTCGTGGTGCCCGAAGTGAACCCGGGCGACGTGGCGTGGCACGACGGCGTGATCGCGAACCCCAACTGCTCCACCATCCAGATGGTGGTTGCTTTGAAGCCGCTCTACGACCTGTCGCCCATCACGCGCGTGGTGGTGTCCACGTACCAGGCGGCCAGCGGCGGCGGCGCCCCGGCCATGGCCGAGCTGTACGACCAGACGAAGGCCTTCCTGGACGGCACGCCGTCCGAGGAGCTGGCCGTGGAGGTGTTCCAGCACCGCATCGCGTTCAACTGCATCCCGCATATCGACGTGTTCCTGGACGACGATTCCACGAAGGAAGAGTGGAAGATGGTCGTGGAGACGAAGAAGATCATGGGCGATGCGGACATCAAGGTGGCCGCAACCTGCGTGCGCGTGCCGGTGCTGCGCTGCCATGCGGAGTCGGTGAACGTGGAGTTCGCCGGCGACGTGAGCGTGGAGGCCGCGCGCGCCGCGCTGGCCGCGACCGACGGCATCACGGTCATGGACGACTGCGCGAACAACGAGTACCCCATGCCGGGGCTGCTCGCAGGCACGAACGACACCTACGTCGGCCGCCTGCGCAAGGACGACACGGTCGAGCACGGCCTGGCCATGTGGGTGGTGGCCGACCAGATCCGCAAAGGCGCCGCCCTCAACGCCGTGCAGATCGCCCAGCTGCTGCTGCCGTAGAACTCCTGCATGCGATCGTCCGCGACGGCCGCCTCCGGGCGGCCGTTCCTGTCTTGCTGGTTAGCGGCCGCGGCGGTTCGAAAAGTCGTGCCAGGAGGTGCTTGTTGAAGCGGGCGAAGGCGCGAGAGCCGGCTGTGGCGCTCTGGGTCTGTAAAATCGAAGTCAACAATGATGTTCCAGGTTGTGGAAGAGGGAAAAGAAGCTACAATGCCCTCAAAAAACTTTTGAAATCAGTTTAAGTCATACAAGCCACGCTCGCTCTAAAGGAATCGTACATGATCATGAAAACCGTCCGCGCCCCGCGATCCGCATTCTCGGGGCCTGGTCTTTGCTCGCGCATCGCGCATGTGGTGCTTGCTGCCCTCCTCGCACTGCTTCTTGTGCCCGCTGCGGCTTTCGCTGCGGACGGGGGCCCGGCAGACGCAACCGACGGGGGATTCAGGGGCACGGCTCCGGTGAATGCCAGCCTGCCGGATGCTGCGCTTCGCTCCGTGGACGACGCGTTCTCTGTAGAGGATGCGAATGGCTCGGTCCTCAACTACGAAATCCGTGAAGGGAGTGCAGGCGATGAAGTTTTGGTTGTGGGGTATGAAAGCATCGCCGGTACAGGCAAGGTCGCCATACCCGATGAGGTGACGGATTCAGGCACCTCGTATCGCGTGACTGCCATCAACGACGGCGCTTTTGCGTACTGCTCCTCCCTCACCTCGATCTCCATTCCCTCGTCGGTGACCTACATCGGATCTGAGGCTTTCACGCACTGCTCCTCCCTCGTTGCGGTCTCTATCCCATCTTCGTCGTTTATCTCTATCCAAGAGGGCGTCTTTATCGGCTGCAATTCCTTTATCGCTGCGGTGTCGACTGAAGCTCCCAGCTCCGCAGGCGTGGATACGCTCGGGTGGCTCCCTGACGGTCTCCTGCTCTGCCCGTCCGAGCACGCGGAGGCCTGGCAACAGACTGAACTGTTTCCCGGCGGCGGTCCGCTCGGCGCGTCTCGCGTCGTTGGGTATTCGGTCAAGGAAGGGTCCCTGGAAGCGCCGGTGGCGACGGTGGGCTCGACGGGCACGGTATCTGCAACCGTCCTGCTCGACACGGAGGCCGCAGGCCTTCCTGAGGGCTTTGCGCTCTCGCTCTCCTCGGATGACGAGAGTGTTGTTCGTCCGGTGGCGCATGCTGCCGCTTCTGCGGCTGCCGTGCCGCTTTCAACGGTTCGGGGAGTGTCCCTCTCGGGCTCCTACGACGCGCTCTCTGCGGGAAGCGCCACTCTTTCCGCCTCGATCTCGTTTTGGGGTATTCCCATCCTCGAGGCAGGGGATGTTGAGGTGACGGTTGCTGACTCCGTTCCCGTGCCGAGTCCTGATCCTGATCTCGGACCCGAACCCGATCCGGACGCCTCCCTTGACGCCGACCACCCGACGCGGCGGGGAAGCCTGCCCGCCACGGGCGATTCGGTGACGCCTGCGCTCGTTCTCGGCGTCGTCGTGGTTTTCGGCGCGGCCTGCTGGGCCGTAGCCCTGTCCCGTCGGCACCGGGCAAGCTGCTAGATTCGATCTCCATGCCGAATCGCTTTCTGCCATAGTGCAGATGGGATGAGGATGGGTGCGATCTTCGTCGAGTTCGCGCCGGCCCGGTTCCTGCGTGCGGGGCGGGCCCGTTTGCGTTATCATTGCGGTCAGGCGTTGTTCTGGCGGTTTGCGGTTGTCTGGATTTCTCGGGCGCACCGTTGTGGCGGAGGATGGGGAATTGGCGGATACACCGTGCAATGACGAAGGGGCCATCGCCCGGCGGGGATCTGTTTTCGAATCGGATGCCGCCGCGTCTTCCGCGCGCCGTCGTGCCGGCATCACGCGCCGCCGCTTTCTGGCCGCATCGGCGCTCGGCCTTGCGGGCGCATTCGCTCCCGTTGCGCTGTCCGGGTGCTCCGGCAGCAAGAACATCGTGATGACTCGGGCTGACAAGCCGCCGATCGACACGAACCTGAGGTTCTTCGGGTTCAAGTACGAATCCATCAACGTTGCGACCATCGAGGACATCCTGCGCGACTACATGGCCGACCATCCGAACGTTTCCATCGCGTACGAGGGGATAAAGGGGCGGGCCTACTTCGACGCGCTGGACAAGCGCTTCGCCTCGGGCAACGGCGACGACGTGTTCATGGTGGACCACGACGCGGTGCTGGCGCTTGAGGAGCAGGGATGCCTGGCGGACTTGTCCGACCTGCCCACCATCCCCACGTTCAGCAGGCTCGCATTGAGCCAGATGAGGGTAGGGGAGTCCGTCCTCTACGTGCCCACGTCCATTTCGGCGTTCGGCCTGTACTGCAATACTGGCCTGCTGGCGGCCCACGAGGTCGCCGTGCCGCGCACGCTCCCCGAATTCGAGCGCGCCTGCGGGACGTTCTTGGCCGCCGGCATCGTGCCGATTGTCGCCAACAACGACATATCGCTGAAGACGCTCGCCATAGCGCGCGGCATGGCCGACGTGTACGACGCCGACGATGCAAGCGAGCGCATCAGCGCCCTGGGCAACGATCCCGAGGCTCTGTCTGCGCAGCTGCGGCCCGGCCTCGATCTGGTCGAGCGCTTCGTGGCGAACGGCTATGTGGATGCCGGCCTTGCGCGGGAAACAGAGAAGACGGCTGACGATTTGGACCAGTTCGCCACAGGGAAGCATCCGTTCATGCTCACGGGCGCTTGGGCCTCGGTGCGCGTGCATGACATGGCTCCGGACCTTGCCTACGAAGTGCACCCTTATCCGGTGCTCGAGAGCGGGTCCGTGCTCGTGGTGAACGTCGACACGCGGGTGAGCGTGAACGCGAACAGCGCCCAGGTTGATGCGGCCAAGGATTTCGTGTCCTTCTTTACCGAGTCGTCCGCCATCGAGCGGTTCGCGAACAGCCAGTGCTCGTTCAGTCCCTTGGAGGGAAACGCCGCTCCCGACGACGCGTCGGTCCAGCCTCTGGCGGAAGCGTTCTCGTCGAGCGTGGTCGTTGGGTCTGACGACAACGTTCTTCTGCCCGTGTGGGGCGCTGCCCGCCAGTGCATCGTGTCGATGCTTGGAGGCGCCTCCGCTGCCGATGCCGAAGCGCAGCTGCGCGGCTTGCTGGTCGAGGGGGCGAGCGAGGCCTGATGAGATCGAGAAAGACGTTTATCTCGGCGCTCGTGGCCCTGGTGGCCGTCGCGGTGGTGGCGGGAAGCCTGCTGTTCACGCGCTTCGTGCAAGATTCGCTGTGGGAGAAGTCCGCGACCGACGTGCTGGAGGCCACGGTGCAGGGCCAGCATGCGCTGGACACGTACTTCGAGAAGGACCTCGACACGCTCGACCTGTTCGCTTCGGAGCTGGCCGCGCAGGACCACGACGACGTCGCCCGCCTGTCCGACAAGCTCGCGCTGTTCGGCGAAGGCGAGGATGGAACGGTGTACACCTGCGTCGACCTGAGCACGGGCGCGGTGTACCGCACGGACAACGATCGGGCGGCGGGACTCACCGCCGAGCAGATGGGCGTTGCCGAAGCGGCTGGCGAGCAAGGCGTGCTGGAGCCGTTTCTGGATGAGCGCACGGGCGGTAGCATGATCGGCGTCTACGAGCGGTTCTCGTTCGCCGACGGCGCGCCGGGGCTCGTGCGCAAGGCTCAGCCCCTCGCCGACATCGAGGAGCGCTTCTCGCTTTCGTTTTACAACGACAGCGGTTTCTCGTATGTGGTGAACGGCGCCGGCGACGTGGTCATGCGCTCGCCGCACCCCGACAGCAACCGCACGTTCTCGAACATCTACGACATCGTGGGCTTCGAAGGCAACGACGAGGCGGCCGTGTCCTCGTTCCGCTCCGCGCTCGAACAGAACGAGCGCGGCGTGGCGCTGTTCTCGTACCTGGGCGACGAATACGCGTTCTGCTACACGCCGCTCGAGGGCACGAACGGCTGGGACGTGGTGTCCATCATCCCGAACGACGTCATCATGGAGCAGGCGAACGCCATCATCAACGCCACGCTGCTGCTGTGCCTGGTGATCGTTGCCGGATTGGCCGTCGTGCTGGCGGTGTACTGGCGCGGCAATCGCGCGCATCGCAGGGAAATCGAGCACATGGCGTACTACGATGGTCTGACCGGCCTGTTCAGCGCCGACAAGTTCACGCTTGAGGGGAACGCGCGGCTGGAGGAGCGCTCGAAGGCCGAGGGCGCGCCCTCTGGGCCGGGCGGCGTGGCCGTGGCTTGCATCGACATCGACAGCTTCAAGCTCATCAACGACATGGACGGCTACGCGAAGGGCGACGAGGTGCTGCGGGAGTTCGCGGCCATCCTGCGCGACGAGGCGGGCTCGGACGGGTTCGCCGCCCGCCTTTCGGCCGACCATTTCCTGCTGCTGTTCCCCTACGCGCGCCGTGACGACGCCGTCGGAACGTGCGACCGCATCGTCGAGCGCGCCCGGGCCATCATGGGCAACGGCAAGCCGCTCGCCCTGCATATCGGCCTGTGCTGCTCGGAGGATGCGCCCGAAGCGCGCGGCGTCACCGAACTCACCGACCGGGCCCGCATCGCCCAAACCGAATCGCGCAAGCGCGGGATCGCCCCGTGCGCGTACAGCCAGCCCATGCGCGATGCGCTGCTGCGCCGGGCCGATTTGGAGCGCACGATGGAAGCCGCGCTCGCGGGGGGCGAGTTCTTCCACCTCATCCAGCCGAAGTACGACGTCACGGGCTCGCGCGTGCTGGGCGGCGAGGCGCTCGTGCGCTGGAGGCGTCCCGACGAGGGCGTCGTGCGCCCGGACGAGTTCATACCGCTCTTCGAGCAGAACGGGTTCATCCTGCGGCTGGACGAGTTCGTGCTGGAGAGCGTGTGCCGTGATCTGCGGGCTCGGCTGGACGCCGGGCTTCCGGTCGTGCCGGTGTCGGTGAACGTTTCGCGGCTGCATCTGCATCGCGACGATTTCCTTCCCGTGTACACGAGCATCAAGGAACGCTATGGCATTCCCGACGGGCTGTGCGAGCTCGAGCTGACGGAAAGCGTGGTCATCGAGGACCTGCACGGCACGTTCGAGATCATGGAGGGCATGCGCCAGGCGGGGTTCCGGTGCGCCATCGACGATTTCGGATCGGGCTACTCGTCGCTCAACGTGCTGAAGGACCTGCCTGCCGACGTGCTGAAGCTCGATCGCGACTTCCTGCTGGAAGGGTCGTGTCCCGGCACGGAGGAGACGGTGGTGCGCACCGTCATCTCCATGGCGAAGGACCTGCGCATGGTCACGGTCGTGGAGGGCGTGGAGACCTCGAAGCAGCTGGCGTTTTTGCGCACGACGCCGTGCGACATGGTGCAGGGATTCGTGTTCTCGAAGCCCGTCGCCCCCGAAGAGTTCTACCGGCTGCTGGATACGGGGAAGTAGATCTCGATTTCGGAGGCGGGGTCGTGCGGGCCGCGGAAGCGGGAGCCGTAGCGTTCGAAATCGTCGCGGTCGGCCAGGTCGTAGCCGCTTTGGGGGAACCAGACGCCCCAGAGGTAGCGGTAGGTGGACAGCAGGCTTTCGACGCCGCCGCGATGGACGAACCTCGCGTAGCGGCCGCCGGCGAAGCGCTTCTCCACGAGGCCCTCGACGGTGTGGCCCTCGGGGCATTCCATGCCGATGAACGCGCGCACGGCGGTGCCCTCCTGGAACGTGGTCCGTTCGCAGTCGGCGCCGCTTTCGTACAGGCTGTAGCGGTCGCCCGCGAACGCGCCGCCGCCCGCGTCGCCCTCCGCGCCGGCCAGCAGGCTGTTCAGCCGATCCCACATCGCGACGCTTTGGTTGTCGGCGACGCTCATCTCGTACGAAAGCCCCAGGATGCGCATGCTGGGCACCTCGACGATGTCCGGGCTCAGGCTGACGAGGCCGCCGACGTCCGCCGGGTCGAGGGGCGGATGGCTGGCGATGAGCACGTCCACCCCTTGCTTCCTGTAGGCGCTGGGCGTGAGACGGTACTTCTTCTTGAACGCGCGGGTGAAGCTCTCGGCCGACTCGAACCGCAGCCCCACGGCGATGTCGAGGATGTTCCGGTCGCTGTGCACCAGCTCAGAGGCCGCCTGCGTCAGGCGCCGGCTGCGGATGTAGCTGCCCACCGTCTCGCCCATCGCGTACAGGAAGTGCCGGTGGAAGTGGTAGTAGGAGTACGACACCGCCTCGGACACCATGACGGCGTTCAGCGGCTCGTGCAGGTTGTTCTCGATGAACACGACGGCCTCGCCGATCACCTCGCGGTAGTCCAAGACAGTGCTCCTTTCTCGCGTGCAGGCCTACCGGGTGTGGAAGAACTCCTCGTTCGCGTCCTCGCAGGGCAGGCTTATGCTGAAATCCTGCTCGTCCAACGGCTCCACGGCGAAGCGACGCCAGGCGTTCGCGCGCGGGGATCCGCAGGTCATCTCGATGCTGCGCGCGGTCGTGTCGAACACCATGGAGCGCAGCGTGCCGAAGAACACCGGGTAGTAATGGCAGCAGAGGCCGTCGGGGTACGGGGTGGACAGCAGCGTTTTCAGGTCGTCGACCGCCACCGTGGGGTGCTCATCGAACAGGCGCTCGATGGCGGCGAGGCGCTTGACCGAGTTGTCGAGCAGCTCGGTTTCGAACGGCTTCACGTCGTCCAGCACCACGTGGTTCGTCACGGCCAGATGATCCGCTTGGCTCGTCTGGCCCTCCGAACCGTTCTCCTCGAGCACGCGGAAGCCCTTGTGGCCGTCCATGCATTGTAGCAAACCGATGCGGCCTTCGCCGTCGGCCAGCATGAGGTTGATGTTGAAGCCGATGGGCGCGTCCATCGCCCATGCCACGGCCTCGTCCACGGTGGCGCACTGCTCGAGGATGCTGCGCACGACGGCCCAGAACATGAACCCGGTGACGCCGGCCTTGCGCCCGCCCTCGAAGTTGCCCACGGGGATGCCGTTGCTGGTGATGCACACGGCCAGCCCGTGCTCGTTCATGCCGTCGCAGCGGCCGAACAGGTTCAGCAGCGAGCCCACGTGGCGAAACGCCCCGTCGATGTCGGTGTAGGCGAAGCACAGCTCCTCGATCTCGTCGGTGAAGTCGTAGTTGCGCGCCATGAGCGCATGCCCGTTCGCGGTGCGGGAGGGCAGGGCGGCCATCGCGCTGCATCCGCGCTCGACGTACGAGGCCGCGTAGTACATGGCCTGGTCGGGCGTTATCTTGAGCGCATCGGCGAAGCCCTGTATCTCTTCGTTGACGCCGGCGCAGTGCCTATCGAGCAGCACCTCGATGGCGCGCAGCTTGTCCGCAGGGTAGGCGTTCGGCGGCAGGATGGCGCGCTGCAGCAGGTCGGGGCGGGAGAGCGTCCACTGCCCCAGCGCCTGCCCCACCTCGTAGTGCGTGCCGGTCAGGTTCTTGAAGGTCATGGTTGCCGTTCTGGTTGCGTGCATGGAAGGTCCTTTCGGTTCGGATGGTGCGCTTCGGCTTGGAATACTACGGAACCGCACACGTGGAAGCTTGATATTTCCTGCGCAAAAATGCGGGCTGGAACGGCGCGCCGCCTCCATCGGCGCGGACGCCGCTTTATACTGTGTCCCATGAAGAAAATCAGACTCGATATCCTGTTGGTCGAGCAGGGCTACTTTGCAGACGC
Organism: uncultured Eggerthellaceae bacterium; assembly: GCA_958454405.1. Lineage (GTDB taxonomy): Bacteria > Actinomycetota > Coriobacteriia > Coriobacteriales > Eggerthellaceae > Enteroscipio. Next base: position 10,411 of record CAUEBO010000028.1, read on the forward strand.
CGATGCCGCGCTGCGCGCGGTGCTGGCGCACGAGGTGAAGGTGGACGACGTGTACGCAGCGAGCGCCGCGCTGAAAGTGGCGCCCGATGCCGAGATCGTGGTGAAGGGGAGACGGCGGTTCGTGTCGCGCGGCGGCCACAAGCTGCAAGGAGCGCTCGACGCTTATCAACAGGACGTGCACGGGATGCGCTGCATCGACATCGGCTCGTCCACGGGCGGTTTTACCGATTGCCTCTTGCAGGCGGGCGCGGCCAGCGTGGCATGCGTGGACGTGAACTACGGGCAGTTGGCTTGGCAGCTGCGGCAAGACGCGCGCGTGTCGGTGTTCGAGCGCACGAACATCAAGCTGGCCGACCCCTCGTCGCTCGGCGCCCCGTTCGACGTGCTCGTGGCCGACCTGAGCTTCATCGGGCTGGCGCAGCTCGCACCCGTGTTCGCGCGCCTTTCGCACGAGGGGAGCGTGTTCCTGGGGCTGGTGAAGCCCCAGTTCGAGTCGCGTCCTGGCGAGACGGAGGGCGGCGTGGTGCGCGACGAGGCCGTGCGCAAGCGCGTGGTGGACGAGGTGCGCGCGGCGCTGGAGGATGCTGGCTTCCGCACGGCCGGCGTGGTGGAATCGCCCATCACCGGCCCCGAGGGCAACGTGGAGTACCTGGTGCGCGCGGTGTACGGAGCGTCGGCGTGAGCGATGCGGCCGCCAGCGTGCCGCTGTGGCAACATATTCGCGTTATTCCCGGCATTCGTGTAGGATAGCCTTCATGGATCGGACGCCGAACAAGCAACCCACCGCTTTGCGCACGCTGCACTTCTACTGGCAGGTGACGGCTCTGCAGTGGCCGATGTTCTTCATGGCGGTGCTGACCACCCTCGGCTTCGTGTTCTTCCTCTCCTACATGAACCCGTTCGTGATGGGCCTGATCGTTGACGTGGTGGGGGAGGGCCGCGTGCAGCCCGACCAGGTGCTTCCCGTGTTCGGACCGTACATGGCGGCGCTCATAGCGGTGAACGTGCTGGGCCAGGCTTGCAGCAAGCTGCAGGACTACTTCTGCGCGAAGGTGGAAATCCGCGCCAACTACGAATTGGCCACGCGGGCGTTCGATGCGCTTTCGAACCAGTCGATGACGTTCCACACGAACCGGTTCGGCGGTTCCCTGGTCAGCCAAACGCAGAAGTTCCTGAGCGCGTACACGCTGCTCATGGACAACTTCGTGTACGCGGTCATCCCCATCGTGAGCGCGGCGGTGTTCACCGTGGTGCTGCTCGCCCCGCTCGTCCCGGCCTACGTGGCGCTGCTCGTATGCTTGCTTCTGGTATACGTGTTCGTGGCGTACAAGCTGTACAAGCGCATCCTGCCGCTCAACGAGCAGACGGCCGCCGCCCAGAACGCGCTTTCGGGCGAGCTGTCCGACAGCATCACGAACATCCTCGCCGTGAAGACCTCGGGGCGCGAAGGGTACGAGCGCGGGCTGTTCGACCAGGCGAACCGGCAGGTGAAGGCCGCCGACTCGCGCCGCATGCGCGCGACCATCCTGCGCGGCGCGGTTACCAGCACCATCATCGTGCTCATCATGGCGCTCATGGTGGTGTTCGTCTCGGGCGGCAACGCGTGGTTCGGCATCGGCGCAGGCACGCTGGTGATGATGTTCACGTACACCTACTCGCTCACCATGCAGTTCAATCGGCTGAACCAAACGTTCCAGCAGATCAACCGGGCGTTTGGCGATGCGCACGACATGACGGTGGCGCTGGACGAGCCCCGCCTGGTGGCCGATGACCCGAACGCCCCCGACCTACACGTGGAGCAGGGGGCCATCGATTTCGAGAACCTGTACTTCCACTACGCCGACGCGGATGCCTCCGAGCGCGTATTCGACGACTTCACGCTGCATATCCCCGCCGGCCAGCGGGTGGGCCTGGTGGGCCGGTCGGGGTCGGGCAAGACCACGCTCACCACGCTGCTGCTGCGCTTGGCCGACATCCAGGAGGGGCGCATCCTCGTGGACGGGCAGGACATCGCGCACGTGGCCCAGGGCAGCCTGCGGCGCCAGATAGCCTACGTGCCCCAGGAGCCGCTGCTGTTCCACCGCACCATCCGCGAGAACATCGCCTACGGGCGCCCTGACGCCTCCGAGGAGGAGATCGTCGAAGCGGCGCGCCAAGCCAATGCGCTCGAGTTCATCGAGAAGCTGCCGCACGGCTTCGACACGCTCACCGGCGAGCGCGGCGTGAAGCTGTCCGGCGGCCAGCGTCAGCGCGTCGCTATCGCCCGCGCCATCCTTACCGACGCGCCCATCCTCGTGTTGGACGAGGCGACCTCGGCCCTTGATTCCGAGAGCGAGAAGCTCATTCAGGATGCGCTCGAAAACCTCATGCGCGGCCGCACGTCCATCGTCATCGCGCACCGGCTGTCCACGGTGGCCAGCCTGGACCGCATCGTCGTGCTGTCGAACGGGCGCATCATGGAAGACGGCACCCATCTCGAGCTCGTGGACGCCGGCGGCGAGTACGCGCGCCTGTGGAGCAGGCAGTCCGGCTCGTTCATCGGCAACGAGTAGGGAACGGGGCCTGCGCGCCCCGGCGGGCATGCGGACTGCGCGGCCGGCTGAACCTGTCGAATCTGCTGCGGTCTTGCGCCCCAAGAGTACGAGTGCTATACTTTGTTGTACGTACAACAAAGGAGGTGCGCCATGGCTGACGCGATGGTGACGGCGCGCATGTCGTTGGAAAAGAAAGAAGCCGGCAACCGCATGCTCGAGCAGCTGGGCACGAATCCCTCGCAGGCGGTGAACCGTCTGTACGACTACGTGCTGGAGAAGAAGGAGCTTCCGTTTCCCGAACAGCATGGGCGGCGGAAATACACGCAGGAGGAGATCGCGCAGGCAATCGCCTGGGTGGACAGCATTCCGCGTCTGCCTAAAGACAATCGGTTTGCCACCATGACCGATGATGAAATCAAGTACGAGCGACTCAAATCACGCGGTTACTTCGATGGTTGGGATGTATGATGCGGTACTTGGTCGACACGAATATCGTCATTGATTTTTTTGCTCGTCGGAAACGCTTCGAAGCATCAGCAAGAAAACTGTTGCTGTTGGGAGCCCTTGGCGAATTCTCTCTATGGGTGAGCGCTTCGCAGATTACCGATATCTTCTTCTTGCTGACGACGGGTCCTGAGCGGATTAATCCTGAGCAGGCAAAAGCAGCTTTGCGAATGCTGCGCAAGCAGTCGCGCGTTTATGCGATGTCCGAAGCCGATGTGGATGCTGCGCTTGACTCGACGTGGGACGACTTCGAGGATGCATGCGTGTACCAATGCGCGCTCAAGCTGAAAGCCGACGCCATCATCACGCGCAACAAGAAGGATTTCGAGAAATCGTCCATCAAAGTGTTCGACTGCGACGAATTGTTCGCCTACCTGGCCGAGGAGAAGGGCCTCACCTACGAGGAGATTCCCTGGTAAAGCGCGGCGACCCCGGCTCATGCCGGGGTCGCCTGCGGAAGCGTGCCGGTTCTCGTCGGTCAGTTCTTGAGCGAGTTGATGGGGGCGGGCATGCGGCCGCCGCGATGGGCGAACACGGATCCCGCGAACTGGTTGACCGGCATGACGGGCGCATAGCCCAGAAGGCCGCCGAAGTCCAGCTGGTCGCCCACCTGCTTGCCGATGGCGGGGATGAGGCGCACGGCGGTGGTCTTGTTGTTGATCATGCCGATGGCACATTCGTCGGCGATGATGCCGAAGATGGTTTCCACGCTCGTGTCGCCGGGCACCGCGATCATGTCCAGGCCCACCGAGCACACGCAGGTCATGGCTTCCAGCTTTTCGAGCGACAACGCGCCGTCTTCGGCCGCGCGGATCATGCCGGCGTCCTCGGACACGGGGATGAACGCGCCGGACAGGCCGCCCACGGACGAGGACGCCATGACGCCGCCCTTCTTCACGGCGTCGTTCAGCATGGCGAGCGCTGCCGTGGTGCCCGGACCTCCGCACTGGCCCACGCCGATGGCCTCGAGGATCTCGGCCACCGAGTCGCCCTCGGCGGGCGTCGGCGCCAGCGACAGGTCCAAAATGCCCTGCTGCACGCCCAGGCGCTGGGACGCCTCGCGCGCCATGAGCTCGCCGGCGCGCGTGATCTTGAACGCCGTGGCCTTGATGGCCTCGGCAACCGAGGTGATGTCGGCGTCCTTCGGCAGGTCGGCCAGCACGGCGCGCACCACGCCGGGGCCTGACACGCCCACGTTCACCACTTCGTCGGCCTCGCCCGAGCCGTGGAACGCGCCGGCCATGAAGGGGTTGTCCTCCACGGCGTTGCAGAACACCACCAGCTTGCCCGCTCCAATGCATTGGCGGTCGGCCGTGGCCTCGGCGGTGGCTTTGATGATGCCCGCCATCTTCAGCACGGCGTCCATGTTGATGCCTGCGCGCGTGGAGCCCACGTTCACCGACGAGCACACGTTGTCGGTGACGGACAGCGCATGCGGGATGGAATCCATGAGCTTGTGGTCGGCCTTCGAGGCGCCCTTGTGCACGAGCGCGGAGAAGCCGCCCACGAAGTCCACGCCCACTTCTTTGCCTGCCTTGTCCATGGCCACGGCGATGGGGGTGAGGTCGGCGGCGCTCGTGGCGGCGCAGATCTCGGCGATGGGGGTGACCGAGATGCGCTTGTTCACGATGGGGATGCCGAACTCCCGCTCCAGCTGCTCAGCGGTGGGCACGAGGCGCTCGGCGGCGGAGGTCATGCGGTCGTACACCTTGCGCGCCATGATGTCAATGTCGGCGTCCGTGCAGCCTCGCAGGTTCAGTCCCAGCGTGATCGTGCGGATGTCGAGGTGCTGCTTGCTCACCATCGCAAGCGTTTCGGCGATTTCAGCCGGCGTGATCTGCATGGCGTCCCGTCTTTCTCTCTGGCGTGCGGTGCGGTGTCGAAGTATCGAACCAGTCTAGCAAATAACGGGGCGGGTGGCGCTTTTGCCCGGACATTTCCGACGTTTCTTCTCAGGCGCATCGTCTGGGCGCTCGAAAGCCCTCCGATCGGCCGCCCAAGGTGAAGGTCGTGCAAACTCGGCGCCTCCTCCTCTGCCGGTGTTGTCTTTGTGCTCGGCAGCAGGTACAATAACGCTATTGAACAGAGTGTTGATTATTGATCTGCTTGTTCAAAAGGGAGATGCACGCGGCGCAAGCCGCCGTTGGAGGAGGCGTATGTCGATAGCGATAGCGGAGAAGAAGGCGGCCGCGACCGTCGAAGAGCGCGTGGACGCGCGTCCGTCCGATGCCGCCCTCGCTGCCGCGTTGCGCCCGACTGGCGCGGCCTGCACGGAGGATCGTCGCATCACCCGTTCGAAGAGGGCCTTGCGCGCCGCACTCTTCCAGCTCATGGAGGAGCGCGGCTTCGACGGCTTCACGGTGAACGACCTGTGCGCCCGCGCCGACTTGAACCGCGGCACGTTCTACAACCACTTCCATGACAAGGAGTCGCTGCTGGCGACGCTGGAAGACGAAGTCATGCGCGACCTTGAGCGCTTCCAAGAGCAAATGCAGGACCTCACCGTGCGCAGCCTCATGACGTACCGCGCGCGCAAGAAGCCCTTGCCGTTTCTGGTGGAGCTGTTCGACTACCTGCGCGAACAGGGCGACTTCCTGCACGCTGTGCTCGGCCCCGGCGGCGACGTGCGCTTCGGCCCTCGTCTGCGCGACTCCGTGTGCACGAACCTCGTGCAGTCCATCCTGCACGAGCGCTACCGCAACGATCCTGCGCCGTTCGTGGGCTACTACGTGGCGTTCTTCGCGTCGGCGTACCTGGGCGTGATCGAGCGGTGGATAGAGACCGGGATGCAGGAAAGCTCGGAGGAGATGGCGCTCATAGCCATGCGCCTGTTCTTCATCAAGCCGGGCGAATCGATCAAACTGTAGCGGCTTTCGGGCACCTGCCGAGAGGGCGAATGTGAAGGAACCTACGAAGGAGAGCGTCATGGCGAACGAGCCCATGAACACCGAAGAAGAGCAGAACGCGGTCGATGCAGCGCCTCAAGCGAATGCTCGGCCGGCGACGGCCGCCGTCGATCCATCCGCTGCAAGCGCGCTGCACATCGGCATCGACGTGGGATCCACCACGGTGAAGCTGGCCATCCTCGACGACGAGAACGACGTGAAGTTCGCCGTGTACCGCCGCCACCACGCCGACGTGCGCGCCACCATCGTGGAGGTGCTGAGCGAAGCCGCCGCCGACTTCGGCGCCGAGCGCATGACCATCGCCATCACCGGCTCGGGCGGCCTGCTTTTGGCCCAGTGGCTGGATGTGGAGTTCGTGCAGGAGGTCATCGCGTCGAAGACGGCCGTGGAAACGTTCATCCCTGCCACCGACGTGGCCATCGAGCTGGGCGGCGAGGATGCGAAGATCATCTACTTCGACCAGGGCATCGAGCAGCGCATGAACGGCACGTGCGCCGGCGGCACGGGCGCGTTCATCGACCAGATGGCGGCGCTGCTGAACACCGACGCAGGCGGCTTGAACGAGCTTGCGCAGGGCGCACGCACCATTTACCCCATCGCCAGCCGCTGCGGCGTGTTTGCCAAGACCGACGTGCAGCCGCTGCTGAACGAGGGCGCGCGCAAAGAGGACATCGCCGCGTCCATCTTCCAGTCGGTGGTCACGCAGACCATCTCCGGCCTGGCGTGCGGCCGGCCCATCCGCGGCCACGTTGCCTTCCTGGGCGGTCCTTTGCAGTACCTGCCCGAGCTGCGCAAGCGCTTCTACGAGACGCTCCAGCTGGACGACGAGCACATCATCGTGCCCGAGAACGCCCACCTGTTCGTGGCGTGCGGCTGCGCCATTGCGGGAGCCGCCAGCGAGACGGTGCGCGCCGAGCGCCTCGACGACGTTCTGGACCGCTTGAAGAACCTGGGCGACATCCAGGGCTCCGAGGTGGTGCGGCTGGATCCCCTGTTCGCCGACGAGCGCGAATACGACGAGTTCAAGCGCCGCCATGACGCCGAATGCGTGCGGCGCGGCGAGCTCATGGACTACGAGGGCACGGCGTATCTGGGCATCGACGCCGGCTCCACCACGTTCAAGGCCGCGCTCATCGGCGAGGACGGGGCGCTTCTGTGGTCGCACTACGCCAGCAACAAGGGCGATGTTCTGGGCTGTGCGAAAGCCGCCTTGGCGAACCTGTACAACGCGATGCCGGTGGACGCCGAAACTGGCGATCAGCTCGTGTCCATCGGTCACGCCACGGTGACGGGCTACGGCGAGCACCTGCTGCTGGAGGCGCTGCGCGTTGACTCCGGCGAGATCGAGACGGTGGCGCACCTGCGCGGCGCGCAGGAGATGCTGCCGGGTGTGGAGTTCATCTTGGACATTGGCGGCCAGGACATGAAGTGCCTGCGCGTGAAGGATGGCGTGATCGACCACATCATGCTGAACGAGGCGTGCAGCTCTGGCTGCGGCAGCTTCATCGAAAGCTTCGCCACGGGCCTGAACCTGGACGTGGCCGAGTTCGCGCAGACGGCCATCGAGGCCGAGCGCCCGGTCGACCTGGGCAGCCGCTGCACCGTGTTCATGAACTCCCGCGTGAAGCAGGCGCAGAAGGAAGGCGCCACCGTGGGCGACATCGCCGCGGGCCTGGCCATCTCCGTCATCAAGAACGCGCTGTTCAAGGTCATCAAGATCCGCGACCCGCACGACGTGGGCACGAAGGTGATCGTGCAGGGCGGCACGTTCTTGAACGACGCCGTGCTGCGTGCGTTCGAGCAGCTGTCCGAGGTGCAGGCCGTGCGTCCCGACGTCGCGGGCAACATGGGCGCGTTCGGCGCCGCCCTGCTCGCGCGCGACCGCTACCACGAAGCCTGTCGCAGGTTGAACCAGGGCTCCCCCCAACCGGAAGATGCTCTTGCGAGTGCAGATAAGGAAGAAACTCAGGCGACGCTCGACGGTGCCCACCAAGCGAGTTCCGCACGAGCCGGAGGCGCCAGTGGCACCTCCGTGCGAGCAGGACTGTCTGAGCGACTGGACACTGCCGAGCATCGCTCGCAGGTGCAATCCAGCCTGCTTTCGCTCGAGCAGATAGAGGCCCTTTCCCCCACGCACAAGACCGTGCGCTGCAAGGGCTGCTCGAACAGCTGCCTGCTCACGGTGAACGACTTCGGCAAGGACGACCGCACGGGCAAGCACCGCCGCTTCATCACGGGCAACCGCTGCGAGAAGGGGGCCGGCACGCTCGACGAGGGCAAGAACGTGCCGAACCTCTACGAATACAAGTCCAAGCGCCTGTTCGACGCCTACGAGCCCCTTGCCGCCGACAGCGCTCCGCGCGGCTCGGTGGGCATTCCGCGCGCGCTCAACATGTACGAAAACTACCCGTTCTGGTTCACGTTCTTCACGAAGCTGGGCTTCCGCGTGGTGCTGTCCGACCCGTCCACGAAGAAGACCTACGAGGCGGGCATCGAGTCCATGCCGTCCGAGAGCGTGTGCTATCCGGCGAAGCTCTCCCACGGCCATATCATGAACCTGCTGGACAAGCATCCCGACTTCATCTGGTTCCCGTGCAGCAAGTGGGAGCGCCAGGAAGACGAAGGCGCCGGCAACCATTTCAACTGTCCCATCGTGGCCAGCTACCCCGAGGCGCTGCGGCTGAACATCGACGAGCTGCGCACCTCCGACGTGCAGTTCCTGAACCCATGGCTGCCCTACGATCAGAAGGATCATCTGAAGAAGCGCCTGTTCGTGGAGCTAATCGAGGCGCACCCCGAGCTCATGGGCGAAGCGGGCGCGCCCTCGCAGGCCGAGGTGGACGCCGCCGTGGAGGCGGCGTGGGCCGAAGACGAGGCGTTCAAGCGCGACATCCGCGCGAAGGGCGAGGAGACGCTCGCGTGGATGGAGGCCACGGGCACGCACGGCATCGTGCTGGCCGGCCGCCCGTACCACAACGATCCCGAGATCAACCACGCCATCCCCGAGCTGCTGACCAGCTTCGGCCTGGCGGTGCTCACCGAGGACTCCGTCGCCCACCTGGGCCAGCTCGAACGTCCCATACGCCTGGTGGACCAGTGGATGTACCACACGCGCCTCTACGCCGCCGCCAAGGTGGCCACCGAGCGCGCCGACTTGGACCTCATCCAGCTGAACAGCTTCGGCTGCGGCTTGGACGCGCTCACCACCGACCAGGTGCAGGAGATCCTGGAGGCGGCGGGGAAGGTGTACACCGTCCTCAAGATCGATGAGGTGTCGAACCTGGGTGCGGCGCGCATCCGCGTGCGCTCGCTGCTGGCGGCCTTGAAGGACCAGGCCGACGAGAAGGCCGAAGCCGAGCTCATGCCGCGCGGCTGCCCGGCCATGAGCCTCGACCCGGACGCCTTCATCGCCACGGCCGATGCGGCCATAGCCGCCAAGACGGGCGCGACCGAGGCTGCCATCGCCGAGGAGCTGGCGGAGGAGAGCAGCGCCGTTGCCGCCGCATCCGCCGTGGCGGCGCCGCCCGAGACGTTCACCGAGAAGGCGTCGCCCGAGGTCATCGAACGCTTCAGACAGCGCACGGGCTCCACGACCGAGTTTCCGCGCGCCGTGTTCACGCAGGAGATGAAGGATGCGGGCTACACCATCCTCGCTCCGCAGATGGCTCCCATCCACTTCGATCTGCTGTTCGACATCTTCCATCGCTTCGGCTACAACCTGGAGCTTTTGCCGTCGGTGGACCACGGCGCAGTGGACGCGGGCTTGAAGTACGTGAACAACGACATCTGCTACCCGTCCATCCTGGTCACTGGCCAGATCATGGAGGCCGTCATGTCGGGGCGCTACGACACCGACAGGCTGGCCGTGGTCATCACGCAAACGGGCGGCGGCTGCCGCGCCACCAACTACATCTCGCTCATCCGCAAGGCCCTGGCCGCCGTGGGACTGCCGCACATCCCGGTGATCGCGCTGTCGTTCAAGGACCTGGGCGAGGACAATCCCGGCTTCAAGATCACGCCGAAAATGCTGCTGCAGGCCGTGTACGCGCTGGCGTACGGCGACCTGCTCATGATGGCCCTGTACCGCACGCGCCCCTACGAGGTGGAACCCGGCAGTGCGAACCGCCTGTTCGACCACTGGATGGCCACGTGCAAGGGCCAGCTGGCGCGCGGCCTCAAGCGCCGCGAGTTCAAGGACACGGTGCGCCGCATCGTGGAGGACTTCGACACGTTGCCGCTTGCGGGCGAGGGCACGAAGCCCCGCGTGGGCGTGGTGGGCGAGATCCTGGTGAAGTTCCATCCCACGGCGAACAACCAGATCGTCGACGTCATCGAGCGTGAGGGTTGCGAGGCCGTGGTGCCGGGGCTCGTTGAGTTCTTCCTGTTCGGCATCGCGGGCGGCATCTTCCAGAAGGACCCGCTCGGCCGCTCGGCCAAGGGCGCGCTGGGCAGCCGCATTGCGCTGTGGGTCATCGAGAAGTTCCGCGCGCCGGTGACGAACGCGCTCAAGGCTTCGAGCCGCTTCGAGCCGCCGGCGGACATCTACGAGTTGGCCGAGTACGCGAGCGAGATCTTGTCGCTGTGCAACTCGATGGGCGAGGGCTGGCTGCTCACGGCCGAGATGGTGGAGCTCATCAAGACGGGTGCGCCGAACGTGGTGTGCACGCAGCCGTTCGCTTGCCTGCCGAACCACGTGGTGGGCAAGGCCGTCATCAAGGAGCTGCGCCGCCGCTATCCCGACAGCAACATCGTGGCCGTGGACTACGATCCCGGCGCGTCCGAAGTGAACCAGCTCAATCGCATCAAGCTCATGATAAGCGTGGCGAAGGCGAATCTGGCCGACAAGGAGGCCGAGGCGAAGGCGGCGCGCGACCAGTTCGTGAGCGCCGGCCGTCCCTGCGCGGTGCAGGAAGACGCCGGCGCGCTGGAGGTTGAAACGGAGAAGGCGTAAGGCCGCGCAACCCCGTATGCACCCGTCGCCCCACGCCGCCGCCTCCTACGGGCGGCGGCGCTTTTATGCAGTCCCTCGGAGTCGATGGAGTGCGGGAGCGACCCGCTGGCCCGCTTGGCGGGCCGTTCGCCTTAGGGGAAACAAAAAAGTTCCCGAAACCTCATACCGGCCGATGTTTTTACAGGTTCGCATGGCGTATATTCGCTATGACAGATGCCCTCGGTCGAATCGACGCGAGGGCGAGGCGGAGCCGCGTGGGCGGTCGGGTCCAGGGGTCCTCGAAGGCGTGTTCGGTCGCCGAAAAGGGGTACCCCTTTTGTGTTCCCTGCGCTTGCAGGGAACACAACCCGTTTCTCATGCGGTCGATGGCGAGAGGGAGACGGCATGGAGAAGGCGTCCATCGGCAGGAGGTTGGTGACGGCGACGTTGTGCGCGTGCCTGGTCGCGATGGGGATCCCGGCGGCGGCGCTGGCGCAGGACGGCTCCGCGGCGGGCGAGGGTGCGCCGGTGACGGGCGCGGAGGGGGCGTCCTCCGCCGTCCTCGCGTCGTTCGAGAACCCGGACCTTGCGTCCTACGAGGTGGCTGCGGGCGAGGCCCTGCCGGCCCTGCCGGAATCGCTGACCGCGTGGGACGGGGACGGCGCGCAGGTTGTCGTGGAGGGCGTCTCATGGGAGTGCGCCGACGCCGACCCGGCCACGCCTGGGACCCACGTGTTCACGGCCGTGCTGCCCGAAGGCTACGAGCTCGCGCCCGATGCGCAGCTGCCCCAGGTGACCGTGGCCGTGTCCGCACCGGCCACCGTGCTGCGCGGGGCCGCCCCCGGTGGGCCCGGGAACGGGCTGGAGACCCAGATGGAGGTCGTCTTCGACGGCGGTGACGGCTCCGGCACCGCTATGCAGGCAGCCATCGGCGCCGCCCTCGCCAAGCTCCCCGCAGGCAAGAGCAAGGGCGACGTGACGGACATCGTGGTGACCGGCGACGCGACGGAGATAACCGGCGACGACTGGGCGGCGCTCAAGAACTGCTACAAGGACGGCGGCGAGTGGACCAGCCTGTCCGGTTTGGACCTGTTCGAGATGGACGAGCTGGAAACGGTGTCGGGGACCGACGGAGGCGGCGCCGCGTCCGGCAAGCTCGCTCGCGTGTGGCTCCCGGATACCCTGGGCTCCGTCGGCGACTACGCGTTCTCCGGCTGCTCCAGGCTGGACATCGAGTACCTGCCCGAGGGCGTCACGTCCATTGGCGACCGCGCGTTTCAAGGCTGCACCAGCCTGGCCCTCAGTTCGCTGTACGAGGGCGTCAAATCCATCGGCGACTACGCGTTCGAGGGCTGCACCAGCCTGGTCTTAGGCAGGCTCCCCGACAGCATCGGGACCATCGGGAAGTCCGCGTTCTCCGGCTGCGAGAGACTGTACTTCACGGAGATCCCCGCGAACATGCTCGCCATAGAGCCCATGACGTTCTCCGGCTGCAAGAACCTCGAGAGGGCGTCCTTCCCGGTCGGCCTGAAGTTCGTCGGCGAGAGCGCGTTCGAGGGCTGCTCCAATCTCAAGGAGCTTTCGTTCCGCAACGAGAACCCGCCGAAGCTCGACGCGAACGCCTTCAAGGGCGTCGCCGTGGGCGGCACGGTGTACTGCCCGGACGCGACGGCGTACGAATACGAAGACTCGTTCGTCGCCAACGGGCCGAGCGGCTGGAGGTACGAGCCCTTCTACGCGCTCGAGGTCGCCTTCGACGGCGGCGACGGCAGCGGCACCGCCATGCAGGCCGCCATCGACGCCGCGCTGGCCAAGGCCGGCAAGGGCAAGATCGGCGCGAAGGACATCGTGGTGACCGGCGCCGCGACGGAGGTAACCAAAGACGACTGGGGCAAGCTCAAGCGCTGCTACCAACGTGACAGCGCGTGGGCCAACCTGTCGGGCCTGGACCTGTCCGGCATGGGCGAGCTGACGGCGGTGGGCGTCGATAATCCGGGTATCAAAGATTCCTATTACAACAGGCTCGTCGACTTGAAACTCCCGAGCGGCCTCGAGACCATCGACGAATACGCGTTCCTAAACTGCGACAAACTCGTCCTCGACGAGCTTCCGAGCAGCCTCGAGGCCATCGGCAAAAACGCGTTCGACGGATGCTCGGAGCTGGCCCTCGACGAGCTTCCGAGCGGCCTCACCTCCATCGGGGCCTATGCGTTCAATGACTGCGGGAACCTGGCCCTCGAGGAGCTTCCCGCCGGCGTCGAGGACGTTCCCGACTACGCGTTCCAGGGCTGCATCAGCCTGGCGCTCGCGAAGCTCCCCGCGAACCTCTCCTCCATCGGGCAAGGGGCGTTCAACGGCTGCAAAAAGCTGGCTATCTCGGCGCTCCCTGCGAAGGTGTCCTCCGTCGGCTCCTCTGCGTTCTCCAGATGCGAGGGTCTCAAGGCGATGGCCCTCCCGTCCGCCTTGCAGTCCATCGACAAGTACGCCTTTCAGGGCTGCACCAGCCTCACGGAGCTTGAGTTCCACGGCCCTGCGCCCGCGCTCGGCACGGACGCCTTCTCGGGCGTCCCGGCCTCTGGCGAGCTCTACGCGCTGGAAGGCGCGGGCTACGTCAAGGGCGAGTTCGGCGGCAGTGACTTGGCGGGCTGGGACTTCATCGTTATGGCGCGGCGCACGCTGGCGGACGCAGTCACGGGCGTGCGGGTCACGGGCGTGTTCTCCCCGGACGCGGCTTTGCTCGTGAAGGAGGGCGGTCTGCACCCGGCGGGCGAATGCGATGCCTGCGACGCGATGCGCGGGCGCGAGGCCGCAGGCAAGGTGCTGGGGGAGTACTGCGTGTCGCTGGCCTCGGGGCGCCTGTGGGACGGCGTCGAGGCGTCCTTCCCGGTGGGCGCCGCCAACGACGGTCGGGAGGTCGCCGTCCTTCACTGCGCTGGCGGTGTGCTGGAGGAGGCGGCTGCCACGGTGGCCGGCGGCTCTGCGACGGGCTCGTTCTCAAGCCTGTCTCCCTTCGCCGTGGTCGCGTCCAAGGGCGTCCTGACCTCGGGATCCGGCCCTTCGGCTCTGGCCGCGACCGGTGACGGCCTCGGGGCAGCCCCGTGGCTCGCGCTCTCGCTGGCGTCGGCTGCAGCCCTCGCCCTCGCTCTCGCCATCCGTCGCAGGAGCGCCCGCCGTTAGGGCGTGGGGCAGGGGGTCGCCGCCTCGCGCGGCGGCTCCCTGCGTTGGGGCGCCCTCGCGGTCGCCCGTCCCCGTCCGCTACTCGCTTATGAGCTCGTAGGCCGAGGCCTTGCGGATGCGCAGCGCGACGAACAGCGACACGAGGTAGGATACGACCACCAAGACGACGCACGTGACGGCCACCCATCCGTAGGGAACGGGAAGCGAGGTCTTCATGACGCCGAACGCGGCGGTGACGAGGACGAACAGCGGGTTGAAGCAGTAATACCCCGCCACTCCGCCCACCACCACGCCCACGAAGATGATGGGCACGTAGTTGAACGCGATTTGGTTCATGAACTGGGTCGTGGTGAACCCCAGGGCCTTTTGGATCCCCATATCCCTTCTGCGGCGCATCATCGTGGTCTTCATGCCGGTGTAGAACACCAGGATGATGACGACCAGGGTGATGCAGAGGACCAGGGCGGCCATGAGCGCCGCGATGTCCGCATAGCTGCCGTATTTCGCATCGAGCATCGCGTTCGTGTCGATCGCGGCGGCAAGGTCCTTGCGATACTCGCCGGCTGTCGAGTCCAGGAAGGCGTCGACGTTCACCCCTTCGTCAAGGGAAACGTACACCTGCGTGAACCGGTAGTCGCTTTGCAGGGAGCGGAGGCTGTCGAGGGGCAGGGCGGCGATGAGGCCGCCGTGGTTGAGCATCTGCAGGATGCCTGTGACGTAGCATTCCTCGGAATGCCCGTTCTTGGCCACCGTCAGGGTGCTTCCGATGCCCTTGCCCGTCATGCTCGCAACGTTGCCCCCGATGGCGATCTCGTTTCGATGCTTGGGATACCGCCCGTACACGAGCATATCCCCTTCCAAGCAGCCAAAATCCTCCACGATGTAGCCGACGGTGTTTATCCCGTCGACCGCGAGCGTCGTGCTCTGGAATCCGAAGGCCTTGCGCACGTCGGGGCTCGTGTTGAGCCGGTCCAGCACCTTCTCGGTTTCGTGCTCGTCGTACATCACCAGGGTCGCATCCGCCGTTTCCCCTGTGATCACCTTGATGAACCCGCTGGAATCCACCCCAACGTTGTAGTAGATCGATATGCCGCACACGGCGGCGAAGGTCACTGCCGCCATGATGAAGGAGAGCATGGCTCCCTGACGCGCGTTGCCCATGATCTGCTTGGCCCCGATGATCAGCGAAAGCGGCCCCCGCGTGGTTTCCAGGGGGAACCTGTTGCGTTTGAAGTTGTGCGCCTCGATGCCCCGGCGCAGCGCGGTCAGGGGGCGGAGCTTCCTGAACCGCAACGATGCCAGAACGGTTGCCAGGGCTATGATCAGGCAGATGGCGAAGAGGGTTGCCGCTATGAGCGCGGCGTCGGGCGACGGTTCCCACCGCAGGGCCGATTGGCTTTCCAGCACCAGCGCGATGCCCGGAAGAACGGCCAGCGCCAGCAGTATCCCCGCGATGCTTCCCACGAGCGCTATCAGCAGGAACTGCAGCACCAGCGACGAGCCGATCTGGCGGCTCGTGTATCCCATGGCCTGCAGCGCCCCGATGTCCTGCACGCTCTGCTCGATGCTCTCGCTGATGCGGAAATGCATGGTGAGAAGGCAGATGACGAGCAGGATCAGCGCGAAGGCTATCAGCAGCACGGCCAGAACCCAGGGGATGGAGGTGTGGTCTTCCCGCACGAGCTGCAGGGGCAGGGCCTCGATGTCGGCGGACGAGGCGCTTTCCATCTCATGGGAGAAGAAGAACTCCCGGTAATAGTCGTCGAGCAGGGAGAGGCTCTCGCCGACGTCCTCGAATTGTGCGGTGAGCAGAACGCTGTTCGTCAGGGGGAGGTTTTCGGACAGCTCCGCGTACGCGGCCGGCGTGCAATAGAATCGGTAGTTCGTTCTCATGAGCGACCCGAAGGTGATCTCCTCGGTGAAGCCGGCGATGGTGAAGGTTTTTTGCTGCCCTCCGATCCTGAAGGTGAAATCGTCGCCAAGCTCGTACTTTCCCGCGGTTTTCATGATGTAGGGCGCGTACACGGATCCGTCGTCGAGGGGCCGGCCCTCCTCGAGAAGCGTTGGCGGGTTCATGCTCTGGTTCGCGTCGATGCGATCGAATATGAAAACCGCCGTCGTCTTCGAGCCTTTCGCAGAGAACTCGCCCTGCGCGGAGAGCACGGGGATCGTCTCCAGGTCCTTCAATCCCGGGTACTGCGCAAGGTAGTCTTTCTGCTCGGTCGTCGTGGCGGCTTCGGGTTGGAGGAGGGTGAGGTGGGCGACGTTCAGCTTGTCGGCGCGCTCGTCGAAGAACTGGCCGTATTGGAACAGGAAGGTGAGCCCGATGTTCAAGAGAAAGGCCGAGATCATAACCAGAACCACCATGCCGACCGTCTGGCTCTTGCTTTTCCTGATATAGGCGATGGCGAGGGGGACGAGGTTTCTCACGCTCACCATCCCAAATGCTCGAGAAAGCTGTGAAGCGACGCGCGCCGTTCCTTGTCGGCGCCTTCGTACGGCGTAAGGTCCAGCTCTCCGCATATGCGACCGTCCATCAGGTACAAGACCCGATTGCCCCTGAGGGCGCAGTTGAGGTCGTGCGTCACCATGACCACGCTTTGCCCGCCTCGGTTCACCGCCGTCATCACGTCGAGCACCGATTCTCCCGCAGACGAGTTGAGGGCCCCGGTCGGCTCGTCGGCGAACACCACGTGCGGATGGTTGATCAAGGCGCGGACGATGCCCACGCGCTGAGCTTCACCTCCTGAGACTTGGCTTGGAAACCTCGACCACGAATCTTTGTCGATGCCGACCTGCTCGAACAGGCTCCTTGCCTCGACGACGAGCTTGCGTGTGTTGCGCTCCAACAGCCGACCGCTCGCCAAGACGTTGTCCATCAAGCTCATGCTGTCTATCAGGTGTATCTGCTGGAACACGAACCCGCAGTGCGTTCGCCTGAACACGGCCAGCTTGTCGTCTGATAGCGAGGAGATGTCGTGCCCGTTGAAGTAGATCTTGCCCAAGGTGGGCCGATCCATGCCGGAAAGGGCGTAGAGCAAAGTCGACTTTCCCGCGCCCGACGGCCCCATGATGATCGTGAAGTCGCCTCGGTTGATCTGAAGGTCGAGGTTCTTCAGTGCGTGGTGCTGAACGCCGCCGTCGGAAAACGACCTGCTGAGCTTGACTGTGGACAGGATAGGCGGTTGGTTTTCGCGCGCTGCGTTCGGTGCCATGGTCTCCTTGCGGGGGCTCTGCGGCCCCAGGGTCGTGGTGGACATTGTTCACACGAGGGTGAACATGAGGCGGACCGTGAACCCGTCGGGCTTGTTGAAGCATTCGAGGCCGCCCTCCATGCCTTCCATGAAGGAAGCCGCGTTGTACAGGCCCAGGCCAAAGCCCTTCTTTCCCTGGGCGTTCTTTCCGCGGAAGAACTTGTTGGCCAGAAGGGGCAGCTCGCTGTCGGCCACTCCGGCTCCGTGGTCGTCGATGTCGACGACCAGCATGTCGTCTTCGAGCGATGCGCTCACTGCGATGTCGGTTTTTGCGTACTTGTAGGAGTTGGCCAAGATGTTGTCGAACACCTGCTGCAGCCGGTTCGGGTCGGCGTAGATGAGGCAGTCGGGAACGTCTCCGAACACGACGGCCTTCTCGTAGTCGGCCTTGGAGAGCAGGGCGACGATATCGCGGCTGGGCAGCTCTTGGGGGTGCACCGCCAGTTCCTGCAGCTCGCGCATGGTGGAGTCGAAAAGATTGTCGACCAGGCAGATCACCTGGTCCGCTTTGGCCACGATGGTCTCGGCCTGGCTTCTTTGCTTGTCGCTTCGAGCCGTTGCCGCCATGAGCTCCGAGGTTGCCCTGATGGATGCCATAGGTGTTTTGATGTCATGGCTCAGGGAGGCTATCAGCTCCTTCTTGCTCGCGTTGGCGCGCTGTTCGGCCTCGCGCGCCCGCGCCAACTCCGTGCGCATGAGGTCGAAGCTTTCGGTGAAGGCGCCGAAGCTGTTCTCTTTGTCGACGGACAACGGCACGTCCAAGTTGCCCGAAGCCACCTGCTGGGCAAAGCTCTCCATCTGCTTGAAGGGACGGATCATCCTGCGCTCTATCCTTGCCAGGGCTACCGCGAGTGCTCCGCAGAAAACAGTGAGAAGGACGATCACCCCGGCTTCCAAACCCAGGTCGCGCGCCTGCTTTTGAGCCGCCATCTTCTCGTAGGCGCGGTCGAGCTCGGCGGCGATGCGCTTCGCGTCCCAGTTTTCGTCCTTGGCGGTCATGGCCGTATCGTTGAGCGAGGCCAAATCGATGGTTGTGTCGACGGGGGCGTGGAAGAGGGCGAGAACGCATGCGAGGCAAACAAGGTACACGGCAACCAGTATCGAAAGCCGCTTCCTCATGCGTCGGGCGCCTCCAGGCGGTACCCCACTCCCCACATCGTTTTGATGTAGCGGGGGCTGTTGGGGTCGTCTTCGATTTTCTCGCGCAGCCGGTGTATGTGCACGTTCAGCGTGGCGTCGCTCGTGACCGAGGCGCCCCATACGCGTTGAAAGAGCTCGTTTTTGGGAACGGTGCGGTTTTTGTTTTGCACGAGGTAGGCCAAGAGCTTGTACTCCATGGACTTGAGCTCTATTTCCTTGTCGCCCTCTGCAAGGCACATGCGGGCCTGGTTGAGCGTGTACCGGCCGAACGAGCAGGATTCCGAATCCGACGCGTTGTCGGCGCCGTCTCGGCGGTAGCGCCTGAGGAGCGCCTGCGTCTTCGCAAGGAGCACGTTGAGCGAGAAGGGTTTGGCGATGTAGTCGTCTCCTCCCAGCCCCAGTCCGAGCAAGACGTCGTCGTCGCTCGAGCGCGCGCTGATGAACAGGATGGGCAGGTCCGACTTCTCGCGCAGCTCTTTGCAGAGGTTGAAGCCCGACTCGCCATCCAAGTTCACGTCCAGCAGGATGAGGTCGGTCGTGTTTCTCTTGAGAAAAGCGGTGCACTCCTTGCTTCCCGGAACCCATTCGGTCTTCACTTCGAAAAGGTTGAAGTACTCGCACACGCTTCTGCCAAGGGCTTCCTCGTCGTCGATGATGAGACAGTCGCAATGCATCTTCCACCCTCTCATTATCCTTCGCAAAGGCCTTTTGCCTTCAGTATAGGTTCATTGTTGGCCGGCGAACATGACCGTAAAATTAGTTTTGAAGAAAGGGACGTTCGCTCAAAAAACCTTGCATGAGGTTCTGCACAGAGCGACACAAAGCCGTTCCTGCTCTAAACAGACTCCAGAATCCAAGCTTCATAACGGGCGGAAAGCGCCAACCGACGGGACGGGTCGCCTGCGCTCGGCGCGGTGCGCCGTCGTGCGCCTCGAAGATTTAAGAATCATTTTAGATTTGGGAAAAGACCTGTTCAGAACCCGCATGCTAGGATCACCAGCATGTCCCTGCTGTTAACGGGCGTGTGAAGTGCACAGAAGCAGAACAAAGGATGAAACTCGATGAAGAAACTAACAAGGGTCGCCTTGGCTTTTGCCTTAGTCATAACGATGTTGCCAGGGGGCGCATTGACTGCTTTTGCCGACATCCCGCAGGATGTCGGAGCGGACGCTTCGCTTCTCGAAGGCGGTGAAACTCCTGTCGTTGGCGAGGCTGACGAGCCCAACAACGACGAAGTTTATCTTGAGGAAGGCGAGAGCCCCGGGTCAGAAGAAGGCGGCCTTGAAGAAACCGCTCCCAAGCAAGACGAGCCCGATGGGGCTCTTGCCGTGCCTCTTTCCGGCTTGGAGATCGTTCCTTTTGCCGACTCCACGGTAGACTCTTTTGCGGCCTTGCAGAGTGCCATAAGCGGCGCCGGCAGCTCGCCGACCACCATCACCATTCGGGGCGACATACCGGTTACCAGCTCCATCGGCATCCCTGCGGGCAGCAACATAACCTTGGTTTCCCATTCTTCCGGTGGCAGCCTTACGAGAGGCATCGCCAATTCGCCTCTTGTCACCGTTGCGTCGGGCGGCAAGCTCACTATCAGCGGCGATCTCAAACTTGACGGAGACGGCCGAAGCGGAGAACTGGTAAGGGTGCTTGGCGAATGCACGTTGAGCGGCAACGCGGTGATAACGGGGAGCACCACCCACGGAATCTATGTTGGCGATTCCGCCACCCCCGCCCTTTTCACGATGGAGGGCGGCGAAATCTCAGGCAACCATTCGACGGCGGGCGTCAATCATGGCACGGGACTCTACATAACCACCGAAGCGACGTTTGTCATGAACGGCGGAAAGGTGACGAACAACTCTGCCGCGGGCAGCGGTTCTCGGGGCGCCGGCATATATACGGATGGTTCGTCTTACTTTAATGCCGGAGAGGTGTCCTACAACACCAATGCGACCGGTTTCGGTGGCGGCATGTACATCGAAGTGGGTTCGATCACCCACGCGAAGAACATCCTGGTGACCGAAAACCAAGCGAGAACCGGTGGTGGGCTATGGACCTGCAACACTGGTACCAACCTTCTCGGGTACAGTCTCACCAACAGCTATGCGGTTTTCGGCAACACGAGCACCGGCTCGGGGAACGACGTTTCGCATAGTGGCGGCGGCTACCCCTTCTACGCTTCTACTACCTGCCTCGGTGGTGGAAGCATCGCCTGGTACGACGAGTTTCATCAGGTAATACTCGAACCCGACGGATATCAATATGTTATTACCAGCAAAAACCTCACTGCTATAGTAGACGATGATGACAGGCAGCGGGCAAGGGACGCTGCTACCATGGTGTTCAAGGGAAATGTCGCAACAAATAACTCAGGTGGAGCCATAGCCTGCAACGGCGCCTTGTTCGCCGGCGAGCTCGATAAAGTCCTTTCGGTGAGGAAGGCGTTCGGCGAGGATACGGATTCCGCGCCCGTCACGGTTCACTTGTACAAAGGGGACACGTACATAGAGAGCGTCGTCCTCGATAGCAGCAACTCGCGGTTCCACACCTTCACCGGATTGGATGCCGATGGATACGATCAATACCGCGTAGTCGAAGACCCGATTGCAGGAATGGAAGGCAGCCTCAAGTGGGAATACGACGACGGCGAATACCGATACGTCACCATCACCAATACGCAGGACACAGGGTCGTACGGGAGTTTGCAGATAAAGAAAACGGTCACGGGCACCTCCGACAGCTCGCTCTCCTTCGAGTTCGAGATCGAGCTGGGAGCCGGAGCCGCAGACTATCCCTACACTTTGCGCAGTAGCAGTTCGTCGAAAGAGGGAACCCTGCACGTTGTCGATGGCAAGGCGACCCTTGCTCTCAAGCACAACGAAACGGTGACGATCAAAAACATCCCGGTTGGAACGGCGTACAAAGTCACCGAACCGTCTGACCCTCGATTCCAGGCAACCCTTGAAGGAGCAGGGGGCAGCCAGGGACCCGATTCGTCTTCGTGGTCTGGCACGATAGTCGAAGACACTACGCCGATCGGCAACTGGGTGACGTTCACCAATGCGAAAACCACCTGCAATTTCAGCGCTTTCAAGACGGTGACCGGCACCGCCGACTTCGCGCCTTCGACGTTCCAGTTCGAGATCCGGGACGATTCCGATGCCGCCGTCGCTTATGGAACGGTTACCCCCTCGGCCGCCAACACCCCGGCGCCCATCAAGTTCTACAAAGAAAGTTCGCGCACGACCGAGATCACCGACTGGACGCTTGTTTTCACGAGCGGGAAAACCTACAAGCTCGTTGAGACGAGCGGTGGAGCCGACTTCGATGTGAGTTACTCGGGAGGTCAAGGAAACGACCATAACGAGTTCACTCCCAATTTCTCTGATAGCAGTCAAGTTATCGAAGTGACCGCCCTCAACACCAAGAACGCCGGCTTCGACTTCAAGGCCTACAAGACCG
>CAUEBO010000029.1 GCA_958454405.1 uncultured Eggerthellaceae bacterium
ATCGTGGGCAAGGAGTTCGGGCCGTTCGTGCGGGAGTACACGTTCAAGGATCTGGAGATCTGCGCGCTGGGGTGCAACGCCGGCTACGACGGCAAGACCGACCTCGAGTACGTCAACGAGCACGACGCCGCGAACCCCGACCTCAAGGTGCTGCCCATCTTCGGCGTGCCGCTGACGGTGCACGAGGAGATGACGCGCGCGCTGGACTACGGCTACAACTACGACGGCTCGCTGCACTACGGCTTCGAGATCCGCCTGCACGCTCCGTTCAAGATGAGCGACCGTGTGGAGACGTTCGTCACCCAGGATGCGCTGTACGACCGCGGCGAGGGCCGCGGGTGCCTGTCGAAGCAGACGGGCCGCTCCTACTCCTCCGACGGAACACTCTTGTGCGAGACCGAGACGTGGGACGTGTGCATCTACGACGGCGGCTGGGGAGGCCCCAAGCCGCCGAAGGACATCGTCGAGATGCCCGACCGCGCGCCCGACGCCGTGGTGGAGGAGACCTTGCCCCTCAACATGCCGCTCATCTACCGATTGATGGGGGATTGGCACCAGCAGCACGTCGATTGGGCGTATACTGAGCAGACCGGCCTCGCACGGCCCATCGCGCACGGCGTGAGTTTGGGCGGCTTCTCCATGCGCCATATCATCGGGTCGTTCTTCCCCGGAGAGCCCGAGCGCATGAAGCGATTCAAGACCCGCATCACGTCGCCGGTGCTGCCCGGCACGACGCTCCAGACCCGCATGTGGCAGGTCGGCGAGCGCGAGATCCGCTTCCAGCTCGTCGACGCGGACGCCGACGAGACGGGGGCGAAGCCTCATTTGAACTTCGGCATCTGCGAATGGGAATAGGGCTTGCCGCGCGGGCGCGGCCTCGGCGCCGTGCCCGCGCATCGCCCGCCGCGCACCTCGAACGTCTTCATGATGGATCGGCAACGGGATTTCCTCGAAGGCAACCTCGTTGCGGATGCATAGGGAAAGACGAGAAGGCGGTGCACTATGGTCCAGAACGTGAAACAGCGAACGAAGGTTGCAAGCCCTCCCGCGCAAGCGGCCGATGCGGTCGTGCAGATCGGCGGCGACGTGGTGGAATCGGTGAAGCGATCGGCCAAGAGGACGCTCGACGACGTCGCCATGACGCCGTTTCTGCGCAAGATAGCGTTCTTCTCGAGCGGCGGATCGTTCCTGGACGGCTACGTGCTCTCGCTCATCGGCGTCGCGCTCACCCAGATCACGCCGATGTTCAACCTCGACACGTTCTGGAGCGGGGCCATCGGCGCATCGGTCATGCTGGGCATCTTCGTGGGCACGATAGCGGGCGGGTACCTGACCGACCTCATCGGGCGCAGGAAGATGTTCATCATCGACATCGTGGCCATCGGCGTGTTCTCCATTCTGAGCATGTTCTGCTCGACGCCGCTCGAGCTCGTCTTGGCGCGGTTCTTCATCGGCGTGTTCGTGGGGGCCGACTATCCCATCGCCACCTCGCTCATCGCGGAGTTCACGCCCAAGAAGCACCGCTCCATATCCATGGGGCTCGTGTCCGCCGCATGGTACCTGGGGGCGACGGTGGCGGCGTTCGTCGGCTACTTCCTCTACAGCGTTCCCGACGGCTGGATGTGGATGCTGGGCAGCGCCGTGATCCCGTGCGTCATCCTGCTCGTCGGGCGCCACGACATCCCCGAATCCCCCCGTTGGCTCGCCCAGAAGGGCCGCCACGAGGAAGCCGACGCGGTCATGCGGCGCGTGTTCGGCGAGGGGGTCGAGCTTGAGCCCGAAGAGCCGGCGAGCAAGGCGAAGCTGTCCAAAGTATTCTCAGGCGGCTACGGCAAGCGCATCGTGTTCCTGGGCATCCTGACGCTGTGCCAGGTGGTGCCCATGTACGCCATCTACACGTTCGGACCGGACATCATGACGGCGTTCGGGTTGGGAGAGGGCCACGAGGCCATCCTCGGCGAGAGCGCGGTCAGCCTGTTCTTCCTCATCGGCTCCATCCCGGCCATGTTCTGGCTGAACTCCATGGGCCGCCGGCCGCTGCTCATCCGCTCGCTCGCGCTCATGGCCGTGGGCCTGGTCGTGCTCGGCCTGTTCCCGGGCGCTCCCATCGTGGTGATCATCCTCGGGTTCGGCCTGTACGCGTTCTTCAGCGGAGGCCCCGGCATCCTGCAGTGGCTCTATCCCAACGAGCTGTTCCCCACCGAGGTGCGGGCCACGGCCGTAGGCGTAGCCATCGCCTTCTCGCGCATCGGCACCATCGTGGCCACGTACGGCACGCCGCTGTTCCTGGCGGCCTTCGGCATCGGCCCCACCATGCTGGTGGCAGCGGGCCTCGTCATCCTTGGCCTGGTGCTCTCCATCTTCATGGCGCCCGAGACGAAGGGGCGCTCGCTCGTGGAGACGAGCTCGCTCGACGAGGGGGACGCGAGCCCGCGCAGGGCGTAAGGGAAGCGCCGCGCGACAACCTCGCCCGCCCGCCAACCGCCTGGGCGTGCGAGGGCATCGGCGGGGCGAAACGAGCGCGCGTATCGCATTCGCCGTCGCAGTGGCTCCCCATGCTTGTTCGGCGCATCGATATGCAGCAAAATCGGGGTTTTGGCAGTTCGAGCCATACGATTTCGAGAAAGGGAGAACGCGACCAGGGCTTTTGCTCGGTCGCGTTTCGCCGGAAGGCCTCCAATCGCGTTGAAAACGTTCGAGTACTGCCAGAAACCCGATTTTGCTGCACATGGCCTTGAGGAAACGTGCGCGCAAAGCGCACGCGGAAAGCAGGCTGTGCACGTGAAAATCTTCATCGTTCGCCGAAAAAGGAGCCTGTCAGCATGCCGTGCAACTCATGCTGGGCTTTTCGCCAGCCGTCTCCGCCTGTGCAAAGCCGCTTGTCCATGCGCCTTGCCAGCAACCGTGCGATCTCGTCGAGCTCGATGAGGTTCCACACCGTTCTGCCCGTGATCGATACCACCGTGGTGCCCCGCGCCAGCAGGTCGTTTCTCCTTCTTGCGTCATCTGCCATTTTCGAGCGGCTGCCGTGATGCAGGAAGCTGTCGTATTCGACGGCGATGTCGGCGGCCGGCCACAAGAGATCGCAACGGTAGCGTTTGTCGGAAGGCTTGAGACAGGCTTGCTTCTTGAAGTCGGCCCTTCCGTTCATCACGGGGCGCGGCAAGCCGTACCCGCCAAGCCGCGGGGGCAGGCAGAACAGCAGGACGATGGCCGTTTCCATGGGCGAAGCCGATCCGGGCGCGATGTATCGCACTGCTTGCTGGGCTTTCGCCAGACCCGGCATGCGCTCTGCCTTGAGCAGGAACCGTTCCAACTGCTTGACGGTGGTGAAAGGGCTCTCTCGGTCGAAGTCGACGATGTCGACGGTTTCTATGCCGTAGATGCCGCACAGCTCGTCCCCCAGCTTGATGAGCCGAGGGTAGTCCAGCGTCTCCGCCATCTGCACGAAGGCGAGCTCCGGGGAGGACGAGAACGTCCCTGCGATGACGGGCAGGAACGAGCGGGCGGGGAAGGGACCGGATCGCACGTGGCATCGCGCGGCGGCGCATCGCATTCTGCGCTCGTCGCTCGACACGAGAAGGTGCACGGGAGGCGTGAGGAACCCGAGCCCGGAACCAGCGAGCCTGTCGATGTCCTCGCGCGTCACTTTGCCGGCAGACGGAAGCGCGATCCCGTCGCGGCGAGGAAGCCGTTTTCGGCGATCGGCCGCGGTCGTCGCAAGCGGCTCCGCCTTTGCGTAAGCGAGCCATTCCAAAGCGGAAGTGTGACTGAGGTACATATTCATAGCGAAAGGATAGCATGGGGCATCAATGTGTTGCGAGCGCGTCGACCAGCTGTTTACCAGGTGTTATGTCGCGTAGAATCCGCGCTAGAGCCGCGTTGGAGCCGCGTTGGAGCCGCGTGGAATTCCCGCTAGATCGAACGGCTTCCTTGCTTGATTGGCTGAGGATTTTGCGTGTCGGCGCCGTAGAGGCGCACGGGGGCGCCTTCGTCGTCGACGGCCATGCAGACGAACTCCCATCCGCACCGCTCGTACAACCCCACGTGATCGGTGATCAGGTACAGGCGGTCGCAGCCGCGCGCGCCCAGGTCGGCTCGCGCGAAGTCGAGCAGCTGCCGCGCCAGCCCGCAGCCGCGCCGCGAGGGCTCCACGTACAGCGCGCAGAGGTTGGGGGAGAGGTCGGTGCGGTCGTGGAAATCGTTGTCGATGACGCCCGCGCCGGCTGCGATGGCGTTTGCACCGTCGAGCGCAACGTACCATTGCTCCGTCCCGTCGGGGCGGGCGCGGCACGCTTCCATGCTGGTGCGGTAGGCTTCTGCGGGAATGCCCCAGCGCTCCGAGAACCAGCGCGCAGCCTCGTCGAACAGCTCGGGATGGTCGCGCAGGCAGGTGATGGCGCCCATGAATGCTCCTTGTCGGTCGTCTCGTTTCGGAACAGGGTATCACGAACGCCGTCTGCGCGGCGGTTGCGCAGCCGTTGCTTGTTGGGTGGACGAGGCGATCGTACACTGGAGGCATGATGAGAAGCCTTCCCGACAGCAAGCAGGCCGTCCGTTCGGCCGTCCGGCGGCTGGACGACTGGACGCGCCGGCCGTTTGACGCGGGGTATCGCTGGGGGCTGCCGCTCGCGTTTTTCGCGGGGCTCTGCCTTGCGCTGCCGACGGGCGCGGGGTTCGCGCTGTTCCTGCCGTTCGCGCTCGCCTTCGGCGTGAAAGCCGTGCGCGTGTCGCAGTGCATCCATCGGCTCGACTTCGTGCGGATCGTCGAAGAGGACGGAGTGGCTCGCCTCGACACCGAGGCCGACCGGCTGCAGCGCGCTTGGGTGCTGGGCTGCGTCTCCCTCGTGGGCCTGGCGGCTGCGCTGTTGGCCGCCCGCGCGGCGATCGCTCTCGTGCCGGGCGCGGCGCTTTCGGGCTCCATCGCGCTGTACCTCGGCTTCGCCGCTGTGCTGCTGGGTGGGTTCCTGCTGCTCTACTACGCAGCGCTGCGCTTCGACAGCGGGCTCGCGCGCGGTTTGGCCAGCGTGGCGGTCACGTTGCCGGCGTTCTTCGTCATCGTGGCCGTGATCGTCACGCTGCTGTCGTGGCTGACCGCGTTCATGGGAAGCATCGGCCTGTCGGTCGAGAGCGCCATCGCCGGAGGCTTCTCGTGGGTGTACGACGTCCAGCGCGTCCTCGGCTCGGCGACCGACTATTTCGTCCGGCAGGACGGCGTGGTTATCGGCGGCTCCATCGTGTTCGCCGCCGTGCTTCTGCTGTTGTACGCCTACACGGTGCCGTACTACTGGATGCGCAGCGTGGCGCGCTGGTTCAAGGGCCTTGGCCTCGCGGCGGTGGTGTTCTCGGGCGCGGCCATCGTGTTCGCGGGCGCTTGGCTGGTGGACGTGCAACGATGGGCGGCGGCGGGCGAAAGCGGACAGCTCGCCCATGTCCTCGACCTCGACCTCGTGGGCGACAAGGCCCAGGTGCTCGCCGACTACCGCGCCGACGACCTCGTGGCGCTTGTGAAGGCGTTCGTGCTTCCCTATACCGTGGGCGTGTTCGTGGCGAACGCCGTGGTGGCCTACCGCCGGGCAAGGGCGAAGCGCGAAAGCGATGCGATCCTCGACGAGTTCGCCGGCGCGGGCGCCGTGGACGAGACGTCCCTGCCCGAGCTTGAGAAGCGCTACCTGTTCTTCGGCGGCCGCCGCACGCTGTGGGACATCGCCCTGCGCTCCGTAGGCCGCGACGTGCCCCTGCCGCACCCCTTCGCACCCCGCAAGCTCACCTGGAAGGAGCGCTTGACGGGGGAGCTGGAGGAATGAGAAAGCCCCCGGACGCGTCCAAGCATGCGGGGGCTGATCGCGGGCATCGAAGTCATCCGATGCCCGCGCGCTAGGGGCGAAGCCGTGCGGGCTACCTGCCCTGCCAGTTCGGCGTGCGCTTCTCGACGAAGGCGGCAGGGCCTTCGATGCCGTCCTCGGTCTTCTCCAGGAAGCGGTAGGCGGCGTCGGAGTAGCGCATGGCGTCCTCTTCGGACATCTGGTCGGCGGCGTGCACGATGTACTTGGTCCACTTGAGCGCCAGGGGAGCGTTGACCAGGCAGGCCTCGGCCAGCTCGATGGCCTTGTCCATGACTTCCTCGGCCGGCACGACGTAGTTGATGAGGCCCAGCGCCTTGGCTTCGTCGGCCTTGATCTTCTTGCCGGTGAGCAGCAGCTCCATGCAGTCCTTGCGGTTGATGTCGCGGGCCAGGCGCACGAGGCCGCCGGTGGAGGCGATGATGCCCAGGCCCACCTCGGTGCAGCCGAACTTGGCGCGCTCGGAGGCCACCACCATGTCGCAGGACAGGGCGATCTCCATGCCGCCGCCGGCTGCGGAGCCGTTGCAGGCGCAGATGACGGGCTTGGAGCACAAGCGAGCGGTCAGGCCGCCGAAGCCGTGCTCGGTCACGGTCTGGCACTCGCCGCCTTCGCTGAGCTCGGAGAGGTCCTCGCCGGCGCAGAACACCTTGCCGGTGCCGGTGACGATGATCGCGCGCACCGCGGGATCAAGCTCGGCGTTGTTCATGATGTTCTCCATGGCTTTGGAGGTGACGCCGTTGAGGGCGTTCGCCACGTCAGGGCGGTTGATGCGGATGATCAGCAGGCCGTCCTCGCGAAGTTCGGATACGACGGTGTCGGTACCATAGTAATCTGCCATTGCTCCTCCTTGGATTGTCGCGATCTTCTTCCAGGTGCCGCGCGATGCGGCGTCGGGCGGATCGGTTGCAGCTCGATGCCCGGCGCTTCCCGTGCACGTTCGAAGAACTGCTTTCAGGATAGGGCCCGCCGGCCGCCGGCCGCATCGCAAGCAGGGAGGTAAATCCTCGATACCTAAAAACCGAGCATCGCAAAAAAAGCAGTAGACGCCTTGCGGCGACCGGCGGATGCGCTCGCCTGCGCGCGGCGCGGGCTTTCGGCCCTCGGCTTCGAGCCTTGCCCCTGCGGGCCTGTTCGGACGGGCGGCCCCGTATAGCCAAAAGATGAGTAGGGGAGGTTTCACGGCCGTTTTGCGATGGCGCGGCGGCTTGGAAACGGCATACTCTCCCCGAAGCGCGCGACCCCGACGCTGCGGCTCGACGTCCGTCGCGCAGGCGCGACGGACGGTTCGGGCCTGTTCGCGGCCGCTCACCGAGGGTGCGAACTGGTTGCCGACCGAACTTCAAGCGACGGACTGCGAGAACTCCGCCGTCGTTTAAAGTGTATGCGCCCTTTGGCGTGCTCGGCTGGATGGGCGCACGGCCGCACCGAGCCGGCGCTTCGTCTGCCGGCATTGCGGACGGGCGCGATCGGGCGCTCGGACGACGGGCGGCTCGATGGGGGATGTGAAGGTTGTGCTTCTGACCCTAGCGGCATCGCTGCAAAACGCGATAGAATAGCCGCCGGGGTTGCGGCTTCCGCGCAAAGGCCGTTTGCGCGGGGGCGCGTTGCCAGGGCTGCAGCTTCGAGCGTGCGACCGCGGAGCAGGGCCGCCGTCGGCAGGGGTTTCCATGCCCTTGCCCGATGAAACGGCGCTGCTGCGCGTTCTGCATGTTCGGGGAGCGCAGTCTGGGGGGCTGAGGAGGTCCCGAACGGCCCACAAGGGACTTTGGTATCGAGAAAGGATGAGATAATGGCTGATTTCGACGCGATCGTCGTCGGCTCGGGGTGCGCCGGCTCGGTCGCGGCCTATGAGCTGGCCAAGGCGGGCAAGGCGGTGCTCGTAGTGGAGCGCGGCAACTACGCCGGCGCCAAGAACATGACGGGCGGGCGCATCTACGCCCACTCGATCGAGAAGGTGTTCCCCGACTTCGCGCAGAGCGCGCCGGTCGAGCGCAAGATCGTCCACGAGCGCATCTCCATGATGTCGCCCGACGCGAACTTCACGATCGACTTCTCGAGCGACAAGATGGACAAGGAAGGCCAGGAGTCCTATGCGGTCCTGCGCGCTCCCTTCGACCAGTGGCTCGCCGAGCAGGCTGAGAACGAGGGCGCCGAGTACATCTACGGCATCGCCATCGAAGAGCTCATGAAGGACGAATCCGGCAAGATCATCGGCGTGAAGGCCGGCGAGGACGAGATCACGGCCGAGGTCGTGCTTTTGTGCGACGGCGTGAACTCGCTTCTGACCGACCAGGCCGTCGGCGCGAAGCGCCCGCCTGCGGCGGCGCTGGCCGTGGGCGTGAAGCAGACCATCGAGCTGCCCGCGAACGTCATCACCGACCGCGTGCTGGCCGGAAGCGACGACGAGGGCGCTGCCTGGCTGTTCGCCGGCGACGCCACGAAGGGCACGTTCGGTGGCGGCTTCATGTACACCAACAAGGAGTCCGTCTCGCTCGGCGTGGTCGCCGGCATCGAGGCCACGGCCCTGCACGGCAAGGCCCCGGTGTACCAGATGCTGGAGGACCTGAAGAACCATCCCACGGTGGCCCCGCTCATCAAGGGCGGCAAGGTCATCGAGCATTCGGGCCACATGGTGCCCGAGGGCGGCATCAACATCATGCCCGAGGTCGTCGGCGACGGCGTGCTGCTGGCGGGCGACTCCGCCATGATGTGCATCAACCTGGGCTACATGGTGCGCGGCATGGACTACGCCGTGGCCGCCGGCCAGATGGCCGGCCAGTGCGCCGCGAAGGCCATCGACGCGGGCGACACCTCGAAGGCGGGCCTGGCCCCCTACAAGACGGCGCTCGAGAACTCCTTCGTCATGCAGGACTTCAAGCAGTTCAAGGCCGTCCCCAACTTCATGGAGCACTTCGACCGCATGTTCTGCGGCTATCCGGAGATGATCCGCGACATGATGAACACGATGTTCATCGTCGACGGCACGCCCGTCCAGCCCATGAAGAAGTCCATGATGCCCATCGTCAAGCAGATCGGCATAATGAATCTGCTGAAGGACGCGAGAGGAGCGATGAAGGCGCTATGAGCGATATCAAGATCACGGTGAACGTCGACGAGTACCTGGCGCTGAACAAGTACGAGGTCGACGAGTCCAACGCCCACATCGAACTCGTCGATGATCCGTCCGACGCGGAGTTCGACAAGCTCATCCGCGTGTGCCCGGCGGCTCTGTACAAGCGCGATGAGGACGGCAACAAGACGTTCGACTACGCCGGCTGCCTGGAGTGCGGCACGTGCCGCATCGCCTGCGGCGACACCATCATCAAGAAGTGGCAGTACCCCCAGCCCACCATGGGTATCGAGTACCGCTGCGGCTAGGTTTGCGCGATACGTTCGATTGGCGGCATCGGGAGGCGCCGCGTTCGCTCTGCGAGCGGCGCCTCCCCGAACAGACGGCCCGGGTTCCTTCAGGGAAGCCCGGGCCGTTCTCTTTGAGCGGCGGAAGCTCTTGTCGAGCGCCTCTGCGCCTGCTGCGGCTTTTGTGTGCGCCCTAGCGGGTCATCGCTTCGAGCAGCGCGGCCGGAATCACGCTCATCATCCGTTTCGCGAACACTTCGGGGGCCTTGTCGCATCCGGCGCGCAGCCATCGCGTGACCAGCACCGTTTCAAGCATGACGAATGCATCCAGGCAGAACATGAGGCCGTCGTCAACGTCTACGCCGTGCCAATCCCGCAGGGTTTCGAGCAGGACCGCTTTGCGATGCTCGTTCATCTCCGGAAACTCGTCGTTGAACCGTCCCAGGTGCTTGAAGGCGAAGGCGTAGAAGTCGCGCTCTTCGGCAAGGAGGCGGAAGTCGTGGCAGTAGCCGGTTTCCCAGTCCGTCGTTCGACCCGCTTGATCCAGGTACAGGCTTTGAACCAGCTTGCCGTGCCAAACGGGAATGCCGTATTTCGAGTTGAAATGGCGATAGAACGTGTCGCGGGAGATGCCCGCTTTGCCGCAGATCTCCCGCACCGAGAGCTCGTCGAGCGGTCGGTCCACCGCATGGAGTATGGTGAACTTCATCGCCATGTCGGGGGACGCCAGCATAGGGTTGTCGGCAATGGTCATTGATTCCCTCCCCATCTTCGCGCATGCGCCAGTCGAGCCCTCTTGACGCGCGCGCAAAGCAATCCGTCGAGCATGTCTCCCAGGCATGCTCTGCGATACGACATTCTAGCAGTTTCGTCCGATTTCCCGAAACAGGTGCCAGCGTTGGCCGATGGTTTCCGACAGGCTCGGCGGCTTGCTTCTTATGCGCGGGAGGCGGAGGAGGTAACGTCTTTCCTGTGTGCATGTGCCTGTCAAGCATGCGGAAAGGGGATTCCATGGATGGAGAAAACCGTGTTCGGGAGGCGAACGAAGGCGTATCGCGCAGGTCGTTCCTTGGGGGAAGCGCGCTCGTTGCGGGGGTCGCGGCGCTTGCGGGGACCGGATTGGTCGGTTTGAGCGGATGCTCGGGCGAGGAGGGGGCGCCCGGCGCCTCCGACGGCGGCGCCGGCGGAGGCGATTGGGAGGTCTACGACATCGACCTGTGCATCATCGGAGGCGGCCTTGCGGGCACCCAGGCGGCGATGGAGGCGTTCGACCAGGGCAAGGACGTCATCATCGTCGAAAAAGGCCCTCGGGGGTTCGGCGGCGCGGCGGGCTACAACTGGGACCAGTTCATCAATTTCACCCGCGACGACCTGCCATGGGACGAATCGGGCGACTTCGTCCTCAACGAGCTCACGAACAAGAAGATAGCCAAGGCGACCTATGAAGGATGGAGCCACGAGCAGCGCAACCTGCTTCTGAATAACTCACGGCTCGACAACGATCTCTATCAGCGCGATCCGCAGACGGGCGAGATGGCTCCGCTGTTCGACCTGCCGGTGCTGTACGGGATCTACCGCGGGTTTCCGCGCCACATGCTCGACCGCGTGAGCGCGAGCGGGCTGAAGATCCTCGACCATACGCTCGTGACCGACCTCATCGTGCAGGACGGCGTGTGCGCGGGAGCGATGGGGATCCACATCCCCACAGGCACGTTCCGCGTCGTTCGAGCGAAGGCAACGGTTTGCTGCACCGGCGCTTCGAGCTGGGTGTACGGATGGAACACCGTGGCCCCCATGTCCATCAACTCGCCGGACAACACCGGCGATGTGGATGCCGCTGCGTTCCGCCACGGCTGTGCGCTCGAGGGTTCGGAGTTCTTCCAATGCGACCTCATCAACATCGAGCCCAAGGGCATCGCGGCCAGCTTCGTGTCTGGCATCGGCGCCGATTCGGGTTGCTGCGAATACATCTGCGACGCGAACGGCGACTACTTCTTCAAGGGCATGGACTACACCACGCTGAACAAGATCACCTTCACGCAGACCATAGCCAAGTGCATCAGCGAGGGACATGCCACGGAAAACAACGGCGTGTTCGTGGATTTCTCGTCGCCCGAGGCGTTCGCGGCCATCGGCGAGACGTACGTCCGCAACATCGCGCTGTGGAAGGAGGTGTTCGGCATCGACGTCGAGGGTAAGAAGCTGGAATGCGGGCTCGAAGCCTACGAGCACGGCGGCAACCCCGTCGTCGACGAAACGCTCATGGCGGTCGATCTGCCAGGACTGTTCCATGCGCGCGGAGGCGGATATTGCGGCAGCCAGGGCGGCAGCAGCGTCAACGTCGCCGCTCGCAACGGCGCCTTCGCCACCAAGAAGGCCATCGAATACGCCGAGGGCCTCGATCCGGCCCCTCTCGACGAGGACGTCGTGGCGGCCGAATACCGGCGCGTCAACGACCTCTTCGGGCGCGCGGGCGGAAAGCGCCCTCAAGAAGTGCGGCGCGCCATTCAGAAGGCTTGCTACGACGCATGCCAACCGGATCGCGAGCCTGATCGCATGCAAGCTGGCATCGACGAGCTGGTGCGCATCCGCAAAGAAGACATGCCGACCATGACCTTGGGGGACGCTTCGAGGGTGTACAACACGGATTGGAAATGCGCCATCGAGAACTACAACCTGCTCGACATCGCCGAGGCGAGCGCTCGCGCCGCCTTGATGCGCGAGGAGACGCGCGGGCACATGTACCGCTCGGACCATCCCGAGTAGGACGACGAGAACTGGCTGGTCAACATCATCGAGCGCTACAGCGACGGAGGCATCACGTGCGAGACGGTGCCCGTCGTCGAGATCGATTCGTAAAGACGTGGCGATGCGAAGGAGCATGGTATGAAGGTGACCGTTCAAAAATACGATCCGTCAGTCGATGAAAAGGCCTATTCCAAGGAATTCGACGTCGAATACCACGAGAACATGACGGTGCTCGAAGCCCTTGTCCAGATCAACGACACGATGGAGCCCGTCGTGTTCGATTACAGCTGTCGCGGACGCACCTGCGGGCGCTGCGCCATGTCGCTCAACGGAGCGCCCTGCTTGGCCTGCGTGACGTTGGTCGACGAGCATGGCAAGAACACGATCGAGCCGCTGCCTGGCTTTCCCGTCGTGCGCGACCTCGTGGTAGACAAGACGAAGGTGACCGACCGCGTCGCCGCGATCATGGTGCGACAGCGCGCGTTCCCTCTTGAATTGGAGGAAATCACCGCTCCGGTCGATCCTGCGACGTACGCGAAGATCGATCCGCTGGAACACTGCGCGCGCTGCTGCGTCTGCACTGCCGCCTGTCCGGTCGTGCAGGAGAAGGGCTTGAAGTCCTTCATCGGCCCGACAGGCATGATAGCCGTCGGGCTGCGCCATTACGATCCCTTCGACCAAGGGGACCGCGTCGTCGAGGCGGTGCAGAACGGCCTGTTCGAATGCACTGAATGCGGCACGTGCACGATGGTGTGCAAGGCGCTCGAAATCAAGCACCTTTCCGTTTGGGTAGGACCTCCGAGCCGCCGCGGCGAAGCGGGGATTCGCCAGCCCGTCGGCGTAGGCTCGGCGAACCGCCCGCCTGTCCGCGCTTGATGGGGGGAGGGCGCCTCGGCATTCGGCGCTCTCCCCCTTCATGGGCCGGGATCGACGGCCTTGGGGCCCGATTTCCCTTCGCGTGGAGGGCGCGGGTCAGGATTCGGCGAGGGCTGATGAGGCGCGCGCGTTCGACAGCAGCCTGCAGGAGAGGTGCACGCGCAGCGGATCGGCGGCTCCCTTCCCGAGGTTTTCCAGATCGATGCCGCTGATGGCCTTGATGCGCTTCAGACGGTAGGCGAGCGTGTTGCGGTGGACGTACAGCGCCTCCGCCGTGCGTCCGGCGCTGCATCCGTGCTCGAGGTAGGCCAACGCCGTGGCGACATGGTCGGTTCCGTCGCGCGCGTCGCGGAGCGCAAGGTCGACGACTCCCCGGTCCAGCAGCCGGTGCACTCCGTCTTCGAGGGAGAGGCGCTCGACGGCGTCCTCGAACCAGCAATCGTCGTAGAAGCACGTCCGGGACACGCCGAACGCGCTCGCGCTCGGGCTTTCGTCGACGCGCCGGTGGGCGAAGGCGGCCTGGTCGGCTGCGGTCCGCAAGAGCGAAAAATCGGTGAAAAGCGATGAGAACCCAACGCGGAAACGCTGTTCGGCACCCGGGTCGACGTCGTGCCTCTCGTGACGGCCGTGCAGAAGGCCCAGCGGGTAGTCCGCCTCGCGCGCGATCATGACGTGCTCTGTGCCGTCGTCGTAGAAACGGGCCAGCGGATAATGCTCGGCGATGCGCCGCGCCGTTTGGGCGCGCCGCGCATCGGCCTCCTCGTCGACGCCTCCGAAATGCGCGACGTAGTAGGCATCGTCGGTCTTCCAGCCCATGTTCGCCAATCCGTACTCGAGCACGCGCGGGCGCACGGACGATCCTGTCAGAAGGTCGCGCAACGGCCCGAGCGACGCCTCGGCTATCTGGGGATAGGCTTTTCGGGGCAGGACCATGCCCAGCATGTCGCCGAAACGGTCGGCCAGGGCCAGGTCGGCGGGAGTCAACGGGGCGTTCGCGTCCACGAGCTCGAAGCAGCCGTGGTAGGCGCCGTCGCGCACGAGGTTGCGCACAAGGTAGGTTCGCCCGTCGCCCGCGGCGTTCGGCACGAGGTAGGCGTCCGGGCGGCCGAACGCGTCGCCGGAGCTTTTCGTCCACGATTTGAAATACAGCTCGGAAGGGCACATGCCCGTTTCGATGGCGGGAGTCCACAGCCGATCGCGGAAGCCGTCGGGAAGCCTGCCGGCCGTCAGGACGAAGTAGAGCGAGCTGTCGGAGAGCATGAGGGGGTTCGCGAACATGGTTGCGGCGGCCTCGAATATCTCCTGCAGCGGGGCATCTCGCGCCATGGCGGCAAGGATGCCCTCGGACCAGGAATCGAGGCGCATGCGGTATTCCAGGAGGCGCGTGAGCAGCTCGGGAGCCTTCGGCAGCTGGTCTGACGGGGGCAGCAGGATGGCCGGCGATCCTGCTGCGGGGCCGAGCGCCTCCTCGCTTTCGCATCCGAGCACGACGAACGGCCCCGATCGGGCGATGGCGGAGCCCGACGCGGCGAGCTCGTCCGCCTCCGCGATGAGGAGGCTTCCCGCGCGCGGCTCGTTTGCGGGGCGCAGCATCTCGATGCGGTCGAGGTCGAGCTGGGGTGAGGACCGGAACCGTTTGACGGGCCGCAGGTCGGCAAGTTCGGCGCAGACGAGGTCGAGGTTGAAGTTCATGGGGCTCCTTGCGTTCGGCGGAAAGCGGTCCCGGTGCGCCCGCCCTCGTCAACGGACCGGCAACGACGCGGCGGCTGATTGCCTACGTTCGGCAATTCTATCAGGTATGCCGCATCATGTTGTTCAAAATGCACAAAGCGAAGCGCTTATAGTTCGGTCGAGCGAACGAAGACGGGGAGGCTATCGCCGTCTAGACTTTGCGATCGGAGAACGCCCTTTCGGACGCGGTGCGGATGGGCGTTGGACAAGCGGGATGGATTCAGAACGAGAGAACGAAGGAGCACGGCATGGAGCTGACGAGACGCGGCTTCCTCAAGGGATCGCTCGCAGCCTGCGGGTTCGGCGCGGCGGCGGGCCTGTTGTCGCCGGAAGGCTGGTTGGCGCCCGTGGAGGCGCATGCGGCCATCGGCCCCGCAGGCGCCATGCGCGCCGACGGAGCTGAGGAGCGCACGGCATGCACCTACCACCAGGAGCATTGCGGAGGCATGTGCCCGCTCAAGTGTACCGTGCGCGACGGGCGCCTGGTGAAGGTGGAGCCGAACGACTGCGTGGACGAGCGTTACGAGACCATCTGCCTGAAAGGCGTGGCGGAAGTGCAGCATGTCTACGGATCGGGCCGGGTCCAAGCGCCGCTCAAACGCTCGGGCGAGCGGGGATCGGGCGAATTCGTGCAGGTGGGATGGGATGAGGCGCTTGACGAGATCGTCGGCAGGATCAAGGAGATCCAGGAAGAGCACGGCAAGGATGCCGTCATGGTCACCGCGTCGAGCGAGGCGAACGTCCCGTTCCTCGCAGCCATGCTCGGCGCGCAGACGGGCGGCAACACCGGCATCGACGTGGGCACTGGCAACGGGCTGGACCCGGCCATCGGCTTCGGCGGCGGCTACGCCATGGCCACTGGGGAGGCGCGCGACTGGGTGAACGCCAGCCTCGTGCTCACCGTGGGCAGCAATTTCTGCGAGTCGAGCCTGCCGCAGGTGCGCCTGTTCTTCGAGGCCAAGGAGGCGGGCGCGAAGATGGTCGTCGTCGATCCGCACTTCTCCACCACGGCTTCGAAAGCGGACCAGTGGGTGCCCATCGAGACGGGCGCCGATGCGGCGCTGTTCCTGGCCATGGCGAAAGTTATCCTCGACGAAGACCTGGCCGACCGGGAGTTCATGTCGGCCCATACGTCGCTGCCCTTCCTGGTGGACGCGCACACTGGGGCGCTCCTGCGCGAGCATGCGCCTGATCCGGCCGCCGAACAGCCCGAGGCGGGGGAGCGGAACCCCTTCCTCGTGATCGGCGCCGACGGCATGCCGGCGTCCTACAACGGCGCCGGCGTCGAGCCGACGCTCTCCGGCACGGCGGTGGTGGACGGCGCGCCGGCGCGCACGGTCTACGATCTGCTCGTCGAGAGCCTGTCCGGCTGCACGCCGGCGTGGGGCGCGGACATCACCGGCGTGCCGGAGGACACGATCGTCGAGCTCGCACGGCTCTACGCGAAGGGGCCGTCCACCATCGCCCTGGGGTGGGGCGGCAACGACAAGCTGGCCAACGCCGACATCGCGGGGCACGCGGCCGCCGTGCTCGCCGGCATCACCGGCAACATCGCCAAGCCCGGCGCGAACGTCGGCGTGTTCGTGGGAGGCTGCTGGAACGGCCGCTCCACGACGCTTGGCGCGTGGGATATGCCCGAGAACCTCGTGCCCGCGCAGGACGAGATGGCCGCCTACGACATGCGCGAGAAGCCCAACAAGGTGCGCGCCTACCTGTGCTGCGGCGACTTCATGGCCCAGCACTTCGCCAACATGGCCAAAACGGAGGAATGGGCGCGCACCCTCGATCTCGTCGTGTCCATCGACCCCTACTTCACCGAGGGTGCGAAGTGGGCCGACTACGTGCTGCCCGCAACGACGCGCTTCGAGCTGGACGCCAAGGTGGGCAACGCCAAGGTGGGCTACAACCAGCTGGTGCTGCAGAACAAGGTGATAGACCCCCTGTTCGAGGCGAGGACCGACTTCTGGATACAGAAGGAGTTCGCGCGCCGCTTGGGCGCGGAGGACGCGCTTCCCGCCGATTCGGTCGAGCTCGTGGACGCCATCATCTCCGGCGCCGAGGACCCCGAGATCAGCGCGCTCACCGTCGACAGGATCAACGAGAACAACGGCGCCTGGCCGCTGCGCGGCATCGAGGAGCCGCGCCAGGAATTCGCCGACTTCGCGTTCGCCACGGCCTCGGGGCGCCTCGACCTCTACTACGAGAACCTCGTCGCCTTCGGGCAGGCGCTGCCGGCGTGGGAGCCGCCCATCGAGGCGTGGCGCGACAACGAGAAGCGCGCCGAGTACCCGCTGCAGCTGGCGAACGTCCGCACGAGGTTCCATATCCACAACCAGTTCAACGACGCGCTGTGGATCCAGCAGTACTTCGAGCCCACGCTCGACGCGAACCCTGTCGACCTTGCGGCGCGGGGCTTGGCCACGGGCGATGCCGTGGAGGTGTTCAACGACCGCGGCAGCTTCGAGGTGCGCGTGCACGGCAACCCGTCCATCCGGCCCGGCTCGGCGCGCCTGTGCGAAGGCGCGACGGCCGACTATCTGATTCGGGGCAACATGCAGTCCGTCACGAACGACACGATGATCGAGCGCGGCTACGAGCTTATGTGCGGCCCGGTCATCCCGTTCTCGGACACGCTCGTCGATATCCGGAAAGCATAAGGAGGCCGCATCGTGACGAAGCTGGCCATCGCGATCAATCTGGATCGCTGCGTGGGCTGCCATACCTGCGCGAACGCCTGCAAGATGCAGAACAACGTGCCCATGGGAATGCTGTGGAACCGCA
Organism: uncultured Eggerthellaceae bacterium; assembly: GCA_958454405.1. Lineage (GTDB taxonomy): Bacteria > Actinomycetota > Coriobacteriia > Coriobacteriales > Eggerthellaceae > Enteroscipio. The sequence goes on from CAUEBO010000029.1 coordinate 17,340, forward strand.
TCCTCACGAAAGGCTGCGACGTCATGGACGGAGCCGTGGGGGAGTACCCCGACCTCGCGCGCACCTACCTGCCGGTGCAATGCCAGCACTGCGAGAACGCGCCCTGCCAGAAGGCGTGCCCGACGGGTGCCACGTACAAGGATGACAAGGGGCGCGTGGAGGTGGACTACGACAAATGCATCGGCTGCCGCATGTGCATGGCGGCCTGCCCGTACAACGCCCGCGTGTTCAATTGGGACGAGCCGACGCGCGAGCCCGGCTTCAACTACGGCGACGCGCGCGTGCCCGTGCGCACCAAGGGCGTGGTGGAGAAGTGCACGCTGTGCAAGGAGCGCACCGACGACGGGGACGCGCCCCTGTGCGTGCGCGCGTGCCCGGCCCGCGCGCGCATCTACGGCGATCTGGACGATCGCGAAAGCGAGGTGTCTCGGGCCGCCTTGCGGTCCGGCGCCCATCATCTGCTCGAAGAGAAGGGCACCAAGCCCCAGATCTTCTACATCGGCTAGGAGGGGCCTCATGCATCTGACGAGAACCTGCAAGATCGCCTACGCGGTGCTGGCCGCGATCGTCGCGCTCGGATTGGGCGCGTACGTCTACCAGCTCGTCGGCGGACTCGGCGTCACCGGCATGTCGAACGGCACGTCGTGGGGCCTCTACATCGCCTCGTTCATGTTCTTGGAAGGCCTCGGCGCCGGCGCGCTCGCCGTCGCGTCGGCCGCGACCGTGTTCCGCGTATCGGCGTGGCGCGCGGCGGTGCCGCCTGCCGTTCTGGCGGCCCTCGTATGCATGTGCTTGGCGGGGGTTTTGGTGCTCGTCGACCTTGGCGGCATCGCGCGCATCCTGAACATGGCCGTCTCGTTCAACCCCGCCTCCCCGCTGTTCTGGGACGTCTGCCTGGTGACGTGCTTTCTGGCGGTTTGCGCGGCGTTCCTGTACGCCATCTTCTCCAAGCGCGGCGGCGCGTCCGCGCAGATGATGGTGGCGCGCGTCGCACTGCCTGTCTCCGTGCTCGTGCCGTCCGCCACAGCTTGGCTCTTCGGCCTGCAGATAGCCCGCGAGGGATGGTATTCCAGCATCATGGCGCCCCTGTTCGTGGCATCCGCTTTGGACTCGGGCCTGGCGCTTTTGCTGCTCGCGCTCGTTTGGATGAACCGCAGCCGGGTGCTCGCCGCTTCAAGGGAGCTTGTCGCGGGCTTGGCGGGCCTGCTCGCCGTGTTCGTGGCGGTTGACGGCTATATGGTGGGCTGCGAGGTGCTGACCATGGCCTATCCCGGCACTGAGCAGGGCCTGGCGCTGCTTGCCGAAATGACGGCCGGCTCGATGGCCCCGTTCTTCTGGACCGAGGTCGTCGTCGGCGTGCTGGTGCCGTTCTGCCTCCTCGCGTTCGCGAGAATCCGGCGGCGCACGGGGGCGGTCGTGCTGGCGAGCGCGGGCGTGCTCGTGGGCGTGTTCTGCAAGCGCATCTGGCTGCTGCTGGCCAGCTTCGTGCATCCCAACGTCTCCGGCGCGCCGGGGCTCATATCCGGGTCGAGCTCGACGCAGGGGCTCGAGGGCGCGGGCGGATGGGCGGTGTCCAGCTCGTACGTTCCCACGTTGCCCGAGGTGCTCGTGGTGGCGGGCGTGCTCGCGCTCGGCGTTCTGGCCTTCGCCGTGCTGGCGCGACGGTTCCTGGCCTGCGATCCTGCGCTCGACGCTTCGGCTGGCTGCGGGCGGCAGCGCTCGGAGCGGGCGCACGACGCACCAGGTTGCGAAGGGGCCCGAATCGAGGGAGCGGGAGGCGGCGCCACGTTCGCCGTTCCGGCGCCGGCGCCCGTGCGCGAGGACGCGTTCGCCGTGTCGCCCTCTGCGGATGAGGGGCGGCCGCGATGAGCGCGGCCGGCATGCGGACCGCGCGCTCGCGCACCGAGCCCGATGCTCCCGCACGCCCGCGCGCCTTCGACGCTGCCGGATGGGAGCTCCTCTCAGAGCGCCTCGCCTTCCTGGGCAACAGCCTGCTCGACCCTTTGAGGCGGGAAGCTTCGCCCGGTCTGCACGAGCCTTTCTGGGACGCGTTCGCGACGGGGTTCGTGGAAATCGGCTGCGCGAACGAGCGTCTGGTGGAAGGCGTGGAGCGGGCGCGGCGCTTCGCGCGCCGCAGAGCCGTGTCTGACGACGATGCGGTCGAGCGCGTGCGGGTCGAGCACGCGCGCCTGTTCGTGGGGCCGCCGAAGCCTGCGGCCCCGCCGTGGGAGACCTGCTATCTGCTGCCGGGGCGCATCGGGGAGGTCGGCTTCGGCGCCCCGGCGTTCGACATGCGCCGCATCCTGCGCGAGGCGGGCCTGGCCGTGCGCGGCCCGAGCAACCAATACGCCGACCACATGGGCCTTGAGCTCCTGTACGCCGCCACGGTCTGCGCGCGCTTCGCGCACGCGTCGCCGACGGCCGCGGAAGCCGCGGAGCTTGCCCGCTTCGTCGGCGAGCATCCGGCTTCCTGGGCGTCCGGGTTCCGCGCCGCCATCGAAGAGGCCGCTCCAGACGGCTACTACCGCTGCATTGCGGAAACGGTCGAGGGCCTGTGCCGCTGTCTGGCGCTCGCCGCCTGAGGGACGGGCGCGGTTCGGATTTCCCGCTTGCGCCTTGCCCTGCCTCGTGCGCGTTGGCCGGACGTTTTCCGCTTCAAGCGGAGATCCTGCGTTCGTGCGGATTCGGTGCGCGCGTTCTTGGGCATTCGCTTCGACGAATCGATGTGGAAATCGATGCAAATTCGGTATTGCGTATTGGCGAGGTTCGGGTATAATTCTCACTTGCGCAATGAAGCGTCCCATTCCTCGGTAGCTCAACGGCAGAGCATCCGGCTGTTAACCGGAGGGTTGTAGGTTCGAATCCTACCCGGGGAGCCATAGTGAATTCGTTCGAACCCCGAAAGGGGTTCGAACTGTTTTACGGGGAGGTGGGACGGGGCCTTGTTCGAGCCATGCGCCCGTCGCGCGCTTCCGCAGCCGCCTAGAAGACGATCATGAACACGCCGATGACGACGAGCAGCACGTAGGTCAGCTTCAAGAAGGATTCCTGCTTGATGCGCTTCACGATCAGGTTGCCGATGAACGTCGCCACGACGAGGATGGGGATGCTGGCAAGGGTGATGCCGATTATCTCGGCCGTGAAAGTTCCGTTCACGGCCAGCAGGATGGTGTACGCGGAATTCAGGAACACCCACATCATGCTCATCGTCCCGCGCAGGGCGTCTTTGTCCTTGATCTTGTTGACCGCATAGACGATGGCCATCGGGCCGCCGGAAACGAACATGCCCTGGATGAGGCCGGCCACGATCAGGACGGCCCAGAGGAGGAATTCGGGAACCGCCTTGCCTTCGTCGGGTTTCGAGAGCAGGTTCTTCAAGCCGACGCCCAGGACGAAGAGCGCGAAGATGATCTGCAGGATGTCGATGGACACGACGGTGTTGATCCACATGCCCCCCAGCATGAAGACGAACATGACGGCGGTCATCTTCGCGAGTTCTTTCCAGACGATGTGCTTGAACGCCAGGATGGCGACCAGGCCGCACGAGCACAGGCCCGTGACGTTCAGGGCGGCGATGGACTGCTGGATGCCGATGGTCTGGAAGCCGACCGGCATGATGAACACGTTGCCGGCGAACCCCGTTATGGCGTTCATGAGATAGCCGAAAAAAACCGCCGTGAAGAATGCCAGCGAGCTTATGTCCATTGAAGACCCCCTCGATCAGTCAGCAGTATAGCGCATAGGGGGCCGGCGTGCGGCGCGCTGCGCGCGCGGTTGAGGGTGCGGCTCGCGCTCACGCCCCGCCCGAGCCCTCCTCGCTGCGCATTCTGCCTTCTCCTGCGAGTATGGTCTGCTCGTAGTTCTCTATCTTGTAGTTCAGGCGGTCGAGTCCGGCCTGCATCTCGGCGATGCGCGCCTGCACGAGGTCGCGCTGCTCCTCCAGCAGCGCCTTGCGCGCCTCGACCGTCCCGTCTCCCTGCTCGAACAGGTTCATGTACTCGATGAGGGCCTCTATCGACACGTTCGCGCCACGCATGCACTTCACGAACTGCACGCGCGCGCAATCCTGCTCGCTGTAATCGCGGATGCCGCTGGCCGTGCGCGTGACGTTCGGCAAAAGCCCGATGCGCTCGTAGTAGCGCAGCGTGTCGGTTGAAAGCCCGTACTTCTTGCTCACTTCGGCTATCTTCATGGGATGCTCCTTACCTCGTGTCTGCATTGAACCACATGGAGCCCACTCCAAGTCAAGGGAAGCGCCCGTGCGGACGGGCGAATCCGCCGAAGCGACCGGCCGCTCGCTTCCAGTCGCGGCTTCGATATGGTTGCTTGGGGGATTGGGGAAGACGTTTCGCCGCGCGCCGCATCTTCCGCTATCATAAGCACGCTGCGCTCGTGTTCGGCTTTCGCGCCGGGACGAGCGCTCTCGCACCGAATCGCACGCAAGCAGAAAGCCCGTACGCGCCATGATCATGCAGCTCGAACATATATCGAAGTCGTTTGGAGGACGCCAGCTCTTCCACGACGTCACGTTTCGCCTGGAGGAGTACGAGCGCTTAGCGCTCGTGGGCCCGAACGGCGCCGGCAAGACCACGCTTCTGAACATCGTCTCGGGCGTGGAGGACGCCGACGAGGGCCGCGTGCTGTTCGCGAAGGGCGCGCGCGTGGGATACCTGGAGCAGGAGGCCATCGAGATGGCGGACCGCTCGATCTTCGAGGAGGTCATGTCGTCTCAGGTGGAGATCCTCGAGGCGGAGCAGCGGCTCCACAAGCTGGAGGCGGGCCTTGGCGAGGACCCCACGCCCCAGCAGCTGGCGGCGGCGGGCCGCGCGCGCGACGCCTACGAAGTGCTGGGCGGCTACACCATCGAGGCGAAGGTCCGCAGCGTTCTGTTCGGGCTGGGCTTCAAGGAGGACGATCTCGAACGGTCCACCGCCGAGTTCTCGGGCGGCTGGCAGATGCGCATCGCGCTGGCGAAGCTGCTCATCCGCAACCCCGAGGTGCTGCTGCTCGACGAGCCCACGAACCACCTTGACCTCGAGAGCGTCAAATGGCTCGAGGGCTTCCTGCGCGGCTACGCCGGCACCGTGGTGGTGGTCAGCCACGACCGCGCGTTCATGGACAACATGGTGGATCGCGTGGCCGAGGTGGACAACGGCTGCATCAACCTGTACAAGGGCAACTACACGGCCTATCTCAAAGCCCGCGAGGAACGCCTTGAGCGCCTTCGCGCGGAAGCGGCCAAGCAGGCCGAGGAGATCGCCCATATGGAGGCGTTCATCGAGAAGTTCCGCTACAAGCCCACGAAGGCCAAGCAGGTGCAGGACCGTGTGAAGAAGCTCGAGAAGATCGAGCGGATCGAGATTCCCGAAGAGAAGAAGACGGTGCGCTTCAACTTCAAGCAGCCGCCGCGCACGGGCGACGAGGTGGTGCGCGCCCGCGGGCTGGTGAAGCGCTTCGGCGACAAGACGGTCTACGACGGTTTCGACTTCACCCTGTACCGCGGCGACAAGGTGGCGCTCGTGGGACCGAACGGCGCGGGCAAGTCCACGCTGCTCAAGATGGTGGCCGGCGCGCTCGCGCCGGATGCGGGCGCCATCGAGTATGGCGTGCACGTGTCGAAGACCTACTACGCGCAGCACCAGCTCGAAGAGCTGCATGCGGGCAACACCGTGTTCGAGGAGTTGGACCACGCGGCGCCCGGCTGGACCATCTCGCAGGTGCGCACGCTGCTGGGCGCGTTTTTGTTCACGGGCGACGCGGTGGACAAGAAGGTGGGCGTGCTCTCCGGCGGCGAGAAGAGCCGGCTCGCGCTGGCGAAGATGCTCGTGGCTCCGCGGCCGCTGCTGTGCCTGGACGAGCCCACGAACCACCTGGACATCGCGAGCGCCGACATCCTCGAGCAGGCGCTCCGGTCGTTCGAGGGGACCATCCTCTTCATCACCCACGACCGCCATCTCATCCGCGGGGTGGCGAACCGCATCGTGGAGGTCGCTCCGGGCAAGGTGACGAACTACGACGGCGACTACGACTACTACCTGTACAAGAGCGGCCAGCTGGACGGCCCCGCGCCTGAGGAGCCGTCGCTTGTGGACGAGGTCATGGGCGAGGGCGAAGCGCGTCCCAAGAAGGGCCCGTCGAAGGACGGCTCGTCGAAGGCCGCGCCGCGATCGGGCCGGCGCGATCGGGCCGGGGATCCGCCGGGCGCCAGGGCCGATGCCGGCAAGACGGAGCTCACCGCCCCGCGGGCGAGCGCGCCGAAGACAAAGGAGCAGAAGCGCCGCGAAGCCGAGGCGCGCAACCGCGCCTACGCGGCGCTGAAGAACCATCGCAAGCGCATAGCCGAGCTGGACCGCCAGATGGATCGCGACAACGCGCGCCTGGCCGAGCTGCTGGAGCTCATGGCCGATCCGGATTTCTACATCAACGAGGATGCGTCCTCCGATGCCGTCGCCGAGCACGCGAAACTCAAGCAGCGCCTGGCGGCGGCCGAAGAGGAATGGCTGACGCTTACTGAAGAGCTGGAGGCCGAGATGGCCCGCCAGGCGGACGCGTCGTAGGCCGGGCCGCCCAGCGGGCGTCCAGTCGCTCTACCTGCGGCATCCGGCATGCGGGCGCTCCCAGTCGCTCGGGCAGTCCTGGCTTTGGCGCACGGCCCGCTGGGCCGTTCGCGTCGCTGCGGAACTCGCTTGGTGGGCGCGCCCGCATGCCGGATGCTCGCGGAACTCGCTTGGTGGACGCCCGCCAGGCGGCTTCGCGGGGGCTCTTGGGCGGGCCATCTTGGCGCATCGCTTCGCTCGCTGTGCCGAAGGAGGTTGGAGGATGCTGAACATCGTTTTGGTGGAGCCGGAGATCCCGCAGAATGCGGGGAACATCGCGCGCACGTGCGCGTGCGTGGGGGCTCGGCTGCATTTGGTGGAGCCTATGGGATTCCGATTGACGCAGAGGAACCTCGCCCGCGCCGGATGCGACTACTGGGACGAGGTGGATATCGTGCAGTGGCCGTGCGCCGATGCGTTCTTCGAGGCGCACGGCAACGACGAGCTGCACCTGTTCACCAGCCAAGCGCGCCGCCGGTTCGACGAAGCGGCGTACGGGGAGGACTCCTTCCTCGTGTTCGGGCGCGAAAGCCGCGGCCTCGACCTGCGCCTCATCGAGGCCCACGCGGGCCGCTGCGTGCGCATCCCCATGCGCGAGGGCCTGCGCAGCCTCAATCTGAGCAACGCCGCGGCCGTGGCCGCCTACGAGGCGCTGCGGCAACAGGGATGGCCGGGGTTGGGCTGAGGCTGGGACAACGCCAGCTCCGAAAGCGATCGCCGAAAGCGGCCGGCACCGCCCGATCCGCCGGCAAACCGCCCTGCCACAGCCCCGGCCGATCCGCCTCCATGGCGCCGATTGGTCTTTGGGAAGAATCCGGTCCAAACCGCAGATGACAGAAAACACGGTCGAATGTGCAGTCGCCGAGCGCAAAACCGGGCTCGCGAATTCTGCGACCAGGCGTTTTGTGCGGTCAAGGCGCGAAAAGGGCGCGGATCGGCCCCGCAGACTGCACATTCGACTGCGTTTTCGGTCATTTTTGGTTTCATCCGACGCCGGCCGGTCTTCGGAAGAATTCGCTCCCTACATGAAGAGGCTTTTCGTTTGCCCGACAGCAAGCGGGTCGGCTCGAAAAGCTGCGCACGCCGGCGCGTCAACGGCGGTTTGGCGGCGGCTCGCTCGAAGCGCCCGCTTTTCGCCGTGGGCCGTCCGTTTCGGGCGACGAGGCGTTTTGCGGTAAGACGCTGGTTGACGCGGCCCTGTGCCGTCCGTTCGCGGATCGTGCGCTTTAGCGGGATGGATCGGCCCGCCGACGCCGCCAACGGGTATACTGGGCCCATTGTCTGAGAAAACAAGGAGGTCGTTCCCATGGCTCGAGTGTACAATTTCTCCGCTGGTCCCGCGGTGCTGCCCGAGGAGGTGCTGCGCGAGGCTGCCGACGAGATGCTCGACTACCGGGGCTCCGGCATGTCCGTCATGGAGATGAGCCACCGCTCCAAGCCCTTCGCCTCCATCATCGAGACGGCCGAGCAGGACATCCGCGACCTCATGGGCATCCCCGACAACTACCGCGTGCTGTTTCTGCAGGGCGGCGCGTCCACGCAGTTCGCGATGATCCCCATGAACCTCATGAAGAACAAGGTGGCCGACTACATCGTCAGCGGCTCGTGGTCGAAGAAGGCGTTCAAGGAAGCGAAGATCTTCGGCGATGCCCGCTGCGTGGCCTCATCCGAGGACGAGAACTTCAGCTACGTGCCCGACGTGCACGCCCTCGAGCTGTCCGACGACGCCGACTACGTCTACATCTGCCAGAACGAGACCATCTACGGCACCGTGTACCATGAGCTGCCCGACACGAATGGCAAGCCGCTCGTGGCCGACGTGTCGTCGTGCTTCCTTTCCGAGCCGATGGACGTGAGCAAGTACGGCCTCATCTACGGCGGCGTGCAGAAGAACGTGGGCCCCGCCGGCGTGACCATCGTCATCATCCGCGACGACCTGGTGTCCGAGCCTTTGCCCGGCACGCCCACTATGCTGCGCTACGACACGCACGTCGACGCGAAGAGCCTGTACAACACGCCGCCCGCCTACGGCATCTACATGTGCGGCAAGGTGTTCCAGTGGCTGAAGGCCCAGGGCGGCCTTGAAGCCATGCGCGAGCGCAACGTGGAGAAGGCCCAGCTGCTCTACGACTACCTGGACCAGAGCGCGCTGTTCAAGGGCACCGCGCGCAAAGAGGACCGCTCCATCATGAACGTGCCGTTCGTCACCGGAAGCGACGAGCTGGACGCGAAGTTCGTCGCCGAGGCGAAGAAGGTGGGCATCGAGAGCATCAAGGGCCACCGCAGCGTGGGCGGCATGCGCGCGAGCATCTACAACGCCATGCCCCGCGAAGGCGTGGAGGCCCTCGTGAAGTTCATGGGCGAGTTCGAGCGCGAGAACGCATAGGGCCCGGCCCTGCGGACGGGAGAGGGGAGTGCGATGGTCGACGGTCCTGTTTGGATGATAACCGGCGCGAGCCGCGGGCTGGGAAGCGAATTCGCGAAGGTCGCGCAAGAGAACGGCTGCCGCGTTGCGGCGACCGCCCGCAGGCCCGAAGCGGTGCGCGCATCGCTCGGCCAGCGCGACGGGCTGCTGGCGGTCGCGCTCGACGTGACGGACGCCGGCCAGGTGGCCGAAGCGGTGCAGAGCGTCCTGGACGCGTTCGGCCGCATCGACGTGCTGGTGAACAACGCGGGCTACGGCATCTTCGGCGCTTTGGAGGAGACGACTGACGCGGAGACGCGCGCGATCTTCGATACCAACGTGTTCGGGATGATGAACGTCACGCGCGCGGTCCTCCCCGCGATGCGGGCCCAGGGATCGGGCCGTATCGTGAACATCGGCTCGATGGCCAGCTTCGCCTGCGATCCGGGCGGCGCGCTCTACGATGCCACCAAGTTCGCGGTGGCCGCCGTGAGCGAGGCCCTCGCGCTCGAGATGAAGGGCTTCGGCATCGAGAGCATGGTGGTCGAACCGGGCATGTTCCGCACGAACTTCTTCGATTCCAGCTCCATCCGCACGCTCGAGGCGCCTCTCGACGCCTACGACGGCACGCCGGCCCGCGGGGCGCTCGAGTTCTGCCTGGACAACAACTACCGGCAGCACGGAGATCCCCGCAAGGCCGCGCAGCTGGTCTACGACGTCGTGTCTTCGGATGAGGCACTGCCCCTGTGGCTTCCCGTCGGCAAGGACGCCGTCAAGAAATTCGAGAGGAAGCTCGGCGGCATGGTCGATTCCATCCAGCCGTACCGCGACCGCTGCTGCGACTGCTTCGTGGACGAGTAAGGGAAGGTTCGTTCCCTTCCGGCTGGGAGCGTTCGCGGCGCTCCCAGCCGTCTTTCGATCGGCCCTTCCGGCCGGCTTCGGGTGGCTTGCCGCCACTTGTGAAGTTTCCCCGGCCGATCGCATGGACGGCTGCGGTTGCGATAGACTGGAAACCACCATGTCTGCATCGCTACCGTACATCATCATCAGCGTCTTGTGTTTCGTGCCGGCCATCGTGCTCCACGAGGCCAGCCACGGCTTTGCGGCGTACAAGCTGGGCGATCCCACGGCGCAGCGCGCCGGGCGGCTGTCGCTCAACCCGCTCAAGCATGTCGACCCGTTCGGCACCGTCATCATGCCGCTTCTGCTCATCGCCATGAACATGCCCGTGTTCGGCTACGCCAAGCCCGTGCCGTACAATCCCTCCTACTTCAAGGACCCGCGCAAGGGCGATCTCATCGTGGGATTGGCCGGGCCCGCCGCCAACCTGGCCATGGCCGCGCTCGGCGCGCTTGTCGCGTTCGCGCTGTACCTGCTCGCCCCTAGCGACGTCATGGCCGCCTACGTGGCCGGCGACGGGCTCATGTACTACTTCTACTGGCAGTTCCTGCCCATGTTCTCGCTTATCAACCTGTACCTCATGTTCTTCAACCTGCTGCCCATACCGCCGCTCGACGGCTCTTCCATCATCGGGTTCTTCCTGCCGCGCAAGTACCTGCCGCAGTACTACAAAGTGCAGCAGTACGCGATGCCGGTGTTCCTGGTCGTGGTGCTCCTCCTGCCTTCCTTCCTCCACTTCAATCCCATCGGCATCTACCTCGACGCGACGGCGGGCAACGTGTTCGACCTGCTGTATTCGTTCTTCTAGGGAGGAGCCGTGTCGTACAAGGTTCGCATAGACAGCTTCGAAGGGCCGTTCGATCTTCTGCTGTACCTGGTCAGCCGCCAGAAAGTAGACATTGGAGCCATCTCCATCACCCAGATCGCCGACCAGTACCTGGCAGAGGTGTCGCGCATGGACTCGCTCGACCTCGACGTGGCGAGCGACTTTTTGCTGGTGGCCTCCACGCTGCTGGAGATCAAGGCTGAAAGCCTGCTGCCGCGCGAGCGCGACGCGGTGGAAGACGAGCTGGAGGAGCTCGGCCCCAGCGAAGCGCGCGACATCCTCGTGGAGCGGCTGCTCGTGTACAAGCAGTACAAGAACGCCGCGAGCGCGCTCCACATGCGCTTCGTCTCGGAGGGCCGCATGCATGCGCGCCCCTTCGGCCCCGACGCGCGCTTCCTGAACCTCATGCCGGACTACCTCAAGGACGTCACGCTTGACGGCTTGGCGCTGCTGGCGGCCCGGGCGCTGGCGCGTCGTGACATGTTCCTTTTGGAGTCGGAGCACATCGCCGCCAAGCCCATCCCGGTGGAAGTGCACGTGCGCGCCATACACCAGCGGATACAGAACAAGAAGCGGCTTCTCTTCTCGGAGCTTGTGGACGAGCGCACGCCGACGCCGGTGATCGTCGTGACGTTTCTGGCAGTGCTCGAGCTGTACAAGCGTTCCATGGTGAAGATCGAGCAGGCCGAGCAGTTCGGCGATATCGACATCCGTTTCATCGAGGGCTCAGGAGAGCTCGTGCTGACGGGCGCCGACGCCCTCACGTCGGTCGAGGAAGGGTAGGGCATGTTCCAGGGCTTGCAGGAAAACCAGGTCAAAGGCGCCATAGAGGCGATGTTGTTCGTAACCGACGAGCCGGTGGGAACCATCGCGCTCGCCGACATGCTGGAAGTCGACCCCGTGGAAGTGGAGCGGGCGCTGGTCGATCTGCGCGAGCAGCTGGCCGACGAGAACCGCGGCATCCAGCTGCGCGAGGTGGCCGGCGGCTGGAGGCTGTGCACCCATCCGGTCTACCACGAGCTCATCGAGAAGTACGTGCTCTCCTGGGACACGCGCAAGCTCTCCCAGGCGGCGATGGAGACGCTCGCCATCGTGGCCTACCTGCAGCCGGTTACGCGAAGCGGGGTGGCGTCGGTGCGCGGCGTGAACTCCGACAGCTCCATCAACTCGCTCGTGGAGAAGGGGCTCGTGCGCGAGGCCGGCGTGGCCGATGCGCCGGGCAACCCCACGCTGTACGCCACGACCCGCGCGTTCCTGGAGAAGTTCGGCCTGCGCTCCACGGCCGACCTGCCCGACCTCGACCAGTTCGCCCCCGACGACGACACCCGCGCGTTCATCCGCGAGCGCCTCTCGGCAACGCGCGAGGATGCGCGCATCCTCGGCGACGCCTCGGCCGGCGATGAGGGCGGCGCGCTCGACGGCGTTCGGTTCGAGCTTGACGACGATGCCGTCTCGATTGCGGAGAGCCCGCGCGAGGAGTCGGCTTCCGATGCGGCCCAGCAGATGCTCGCCGACGCCATGGCGTCGGGGTTCGGGCTGGTGGAGAAGATCGACTTCGACGAGCTGACGTTCGAGACCGATGACGAGTGACGTGTGCGCGGCTGCGACCGCCGGCGACGGCGCCCAGTCGCTCGGACAGTCCTGCTCGCGCAGACGCCCCGCAGGGGCGTCTGGCTCGTGCGGAACTCGCTTGATGGGCGCCGTCGCCGGCGGTCGCAGCCGCCGGGCATCTGCCGTCATCGGTCTCGAACGGCGCACTCCGGAGATCGAGGGGGCCCTGTGAGCGACCTGCAGCAGCATTCGGATTCCGGGGACCGCGTCGTGCCGATGCGGTTGCAGAAGTTCCTCGCCCGGGCGGGGGCGGCCAGCAGGCGGGGGTCGGAAAACCTCATGACGGCGGGCCGCGTGACGGTGAACGGGGTCGTGGTGACCGAGCTGGGCAGCAAGGTGGACCCGCTCGTGGACGAGGTCGCGGTGGACGGCAAGCCGGTGCGCCTAGCCGACGGCCCGGTGACGCTCATGCTCCACAAGCCGGCGGGCTACGTCACCACGATGTCCGATCCGCAAGGCCGCCCGACCGTGGCCGAGCTCGTTCCGGCGGGAGACTGCCCGGGCCTGTTCCCCATCGGGCGGCTGGACCTCGACACGACGGGGCTTTTGCTGTTCAGTACGGACGGCGAGCTGGGCCACGCCCTTTTGCGGCCGAAGGGCCACGTGACGAAGCGCTACACGGCGCTCGTGGAGGGCCGGCTGTCGCAGGCGGAGGCGACGCTGCTGCGAAAGGGCGTCGAGTTGGACGACGGCCCGACGCTCCCTGCCGAGGTCGCGGTTCTGGAAGGCGCCGAGGCCCGAAGGGCGCTCGCGTTCCTCGACGCATCCTCCTCCCAGCCGCGCAGCGCTTCGCGGCACTACGCTGCGGCGCTGCGGGCGCGAGGCACGTCCATCGTGCGCATCGGCCTGCATGAAGGACGCAAGCGCCAGGTCAGGCGCATGCTCGGAGCCGTCGGCCATCCCGTGCTCGCCCTGCATCGCGACGAGTTCGGCCCGATAGCCCTGGGGGAGCTGCCCCGCGGGGCCTGGCGCGCGCTCGACTCCGACGAAGTGGCGGCGCTCCATCGTGCCGTAGGGCGCTCGGATTAATGCTAGAATGAGCGTGCGCCGCCGACAGGGCGGCCGGTCCGCGTGCTCTCGCGGCCGGCCCAGGCGGTTGGCGAGGACGCGAGGAGAGGAAGGTGCGCACGAACCCCATGGCACATCAGCAGCAGACGGAAACCGAGCAGCAGGCGTTCGACCGGATCGCGGTCATCGGCTTCGGGCTCGTCGGCGCGTCGTTCGCGGCCGCCGTGCGCGAAACGCGCCCCGAAACCGAGGTGCTGGCCGTCGACGTGGACGCCCGCACGCTGGACGAGGCCCTCGGGCGCGGATGGGCGACCGAGGCGGCGATGCCGGGCGATCCCGTCTTCCGCCGTTTCGTCGAAACGGACTGCGACCTCGTCCTCATCGCCACGCCCGTGAGCGTTGCGGAGGGGTATTTCCAGGCTCTTGCCGACTGGGGCTATGCGGGCATCGTGACCGATTCGGCGTCCACGAAGGCGCGCATCGTGGAAATGGCCGAGCGCATCCTGCCGCACCCCGAGAACTACGTGCCGGGTCATCCCATGGCCGGCTCCGAGAAGAACGGCATCGACGGCGCGCGGCCCGACCTGTTCAAGGGGGCGCACTGGATCCTCTGCCCGGACGCGAGCACGCCCGCCGAGCACTTCCCGCGGCTCCATGAGCTCGTCACCGGCCTCGGCGCGCGGGTGATCGCGCTGCCGCGCGAGGAGCACGACGAGGCCGTGGCCGTGGTGAGCCACGTGCCCCATATCGTGGCTTCCTCGCTCGTGCAGCTGGCCAGCCGCCACGCCGACGAGCAGCAGGCGCTCATGCGCCTCGCCGCAGGCGGCTTCAAGGACTCGACGCGCATCGCCGCCGGCTCGCCCGAGCTGTGGTGCGGCATCGCCTTCGACAACAAGCAGGCGCTCTCGGAAGGGCTCGACGAGATGCGCGCCATCATCGGCTCGTTCGCCGAGGCCTTGGAATCCGGCGACCGCGGCCGCCTCACGTCCCTGCTCGCCGACGCGGCTGCCGCCCGCCGCGCCTTGCCGGCGGCCTGGGTGCCCTCCACCGAGCGCTTGCTGGAGGTGCGCATCCCCATGGAGGACCGTCCGGGCGTGGTGGCCGAGGTGACCACGGTCACCAGCTCGGCGGGATGCAACATCCAGTCCATCGAGATCGACCACGTGACGGAGGACAGCGCCGTGCTCAGC
>CAUEBO010000030.1 GCA_958454405.1 uncultured Eggerthellaceae bacterium
GCCTGTACGAGTCGATCTCTCCCGACCAGATGAGGTCGTATGCCTTGTTTCGGCTTGCCCTCATGTACTCCTGCATCTCGATCACCGTCATCCATTCGTCGCGGTCTTGGCTTCCCTCGGGCGCGGCGCATTCGGCTGTGCGTGCCATGGTTCCTCCAATCTTCCCGTGCGGCACCGCGCGAGGACACCGCACGACATCGTGTGCCTTTTCGTCTGCGCGACGATTGAACCGCCTGATGGCGATTAGTGAGCACGGCGCGAGCGGAGATGGGTCGAGACGGGTCGAGCTGGTCGGGCCTTCACGAAACGGCCATGAGCCGCGCGCCTTAGCTCGCGGCTAAGTCCCTGAAAAGTAAAAGGCGCCCATGCGGGCGCCTGCCTAGAATCGAAGATTGTTCAGTTGTGGTCGGAATGCTCGTCTTTCGCGGTGCTGTCGTCCGGGGTCCGGCATCTGTCGTTCGCCTCTTCTGTCGTGTTTGATGTTGCGTGTTCTGCGAGCGACCTTGCGCGGGCCTGCCGACCCGTTGCCCCAGGTGCACCCGGGTAAATGGTACCCATCCGTTGGGACAAGGACATTGCGGGAGGGCCGTCTGGGCAAGCTGGGATGGACGAGCGGGCGTCGACGGCTCGATTAGGGCTTCTCCGTTACCCTGCAGCTGTTCTCGGTCGCCCGAACGACAATATCGCCGAGGTCCGCCACGCCCTCGTCGAGCTGAACGGCTTGAGGCCAGACCTCGCGGACCATGGCCATTTGGTCGTCTATCAGCAGGCATTTCGCCATTCGCACCCTATTCCTCATGCCGATGACCTCTTCTCCAAGCCTTTCCGGGTCTTCTGGGTCGAACATTCTCGTACCGCTCTCGTTGACCAAGTGCCCATCAGGATCGAATCGTTCCGGGCTTGATTCTGGGCTAAGGCAATATTCGCGACAGCGCTCACTTTCCAGTAGATCCGCGTTGTCGTTCCGGGATTTAGGAGAATTTCTCTCAGTGAAATCGGATATACCGCATCCATTATTCCGGGCTTCTCAGTTCTGTCATTGACCCAGGTATCACCCGTCTCCTATAGCGAGTGAATATAAAAATAGGGCAGAGTCGCTTGCGCAAGTCCGCCCCTAAAACCGTGAAGGTTTTGCTATCTGCAGGCTATTCTACCAGCCCGAGCGATTCTGTCAACCTGCGAAGGAACTCGAGCGCGGAGCGAGCTGCGGCGTCGGGCCCCTTGTCGGGCAGCGCCTCGGTTTCGCCGCCGGCCCTGGCGAACATCTCGGCGAGCTCGGATGCGGCGCGCGAGCGCGAGGAGCCCTCGGGTACCAAGCCGGAGTGCGCCACGAGCACGGTCGCGACCTCCTGCATGGCCGTATTCCCCATCCACTTCCTCCTGGTCGCCTTGGGAATTCCCACGGCGGCGACCCTTCGGGAGACGCCGCTGGACGCCGAGCCCCGGGCGGCGCCCCTCTCGGCGAAGCAGTTGATCAGGCACGAGCCGTGCGCGGCGCAGTTGCGGACGGACTTCACGCGCTTGAGGTCGTAGTGGGAGGCCTCGAGGCGCCTGTCGCCCCATCTCCTGGCGCAGAAGCGCACGAAGTCGATGAGGGTGCCGAACGAGGTGAGCTCAAGGAAGGCCCAGGCGGGCATGTCGCCGGAGTACTTCGCGTAGAGGCTCGAGCTGTAGGGGCTGCGGCCGCTCATCTTGAGCTCGCGCAGGCGGTACTCCCTGTTTGCAGCGGTAAGCGATGCCATGTAGTCGGCCACGATGGCGTAGCCGTCCTCTCCGCGGTCCTCCATCTCGCGAAGCAGTGTCACCTTCTGGAAGTGCTCGATGTCGAGCGTCATGCCGAGCAGGGCGTGGCGCAGCTCCTGGTCGAGCGCCGCGAGCAGGCGCAGCTGGCCGAAGTCGAGGTCTACGTAGCGGCCGTCGCGCGGGCCTCCCTCGTATTTCGAGAAGAGTTTGCGGTAGGATGCGAGCTTGAAGAAGTTGCACTTGTCGCGCAGGTAGTCCGCGGCCTCTTCCTCGGAACACAGCTCGAAGGCTACGCCCTTCTGCTTGAGGTGCTCTATCTGCTGCTCGATCGTGAGGATCGGCTTCCTATCGTGGGGTTCGGCCATGCTCGGTCTCCTGTCATAAAAAGTATTGCCTATTTTACCAGCATGTTCTCGACATTCGGTGGAGGCCTCATCGTCGACTCATGGGCAAGCCGCCCGATACGACTCCCTTTCCCTGTCAGCAGCGCAGTCGCCTGACCTGCGAATTTGGAATCGCGTTGGAAGCCGCCCGCGACCAATCATTTGCAGTTGTTGCGAGTGGCTTGCGCGTGATGCTGCGGTTGAGTTTCAGAAACGGCCGATTCCGCCCAATCGGGCATCCGAATCACGGCCGGAAGCTCCTTTGGGACAAAAACAAAAACTCAAAGCCCTGAGTTTGCAAAAAGTTTTTGGAGTTGTCCCAGCTTTTGTCCCCGAAGCCGATGAAACACGACATGGCGTTACCTGGCGGCACTCGGCTCGAGACGGAACCGAAAACTGGGCGCAACTGGAGTGACGGGACGACAGAACCGAAGCCATCGAGTGGGAGTAAGCGGTTAGCGTCTGCAATCGTTTCGCATTGCCTTATCCCTTCCCTGCTCGTTCTCGCGCCGGGAAGGGATCCCATCAATGCGAGCCATCGGCGTACTTCTCGAAGTAGCCCTTGTCGCGGAAGGCGTATTCCCTGCTCTTGACGTGAACCGAGAACGCGAAAGGGATGAGGATGAGGAATACGGCTATCCCCAGGAATATCCCGATGCCACCGAGGATCTCCCATACGGTCGCCCCGCAGTCGACGAGCCACCTGAGCGCCACGGTCGCCATCGGAACGAGCACGCACCAAGACGTGATGAGGCCGGGACCGTAGACGGTCCGCTTTCCCCTGTCCTTGAACTTGCGGTACATGAGGATGCCGCTACGCGTGTGGTTCACGGTCTCTCCGAGCGCGAAGAAGACCACCAGGCTCATGACAACCGGCTCCATCGTCGCAGCGTTGAGCGCAACGGCGATTATGACGATCTCGGCCCCTAGGTTCGTGATCATGTTGGTGCAACGGTTCTGAGGATAGACCATAGGCTCTTTCGAGCCGAAGCCCATGTTGTTCATATAGAAGAAACCTCCAGGGAACGTGTTCTCCTCGAAGACATGCAAGGGAACCGCGACGGCGAGCATGCAGGCGAGCTTCTGCGGAAGGTCGAACGCTGCCCAATTCCACAGCAAATAACAAGCCATCGCAACCCCAAGAAGATAGACGAGGTAAAGCCACATCTGGTCGCACCAACGACTGAAGGGACTTTTGAACATGGTTTTCATCCTTTCACTCCGGCAGCATCGGCTCCCAGCGCTTTCCTTTTAGACGATTTTCACGTACCCGTCTTTGCGGGGTTTCGGCTCGGGTGCAAGGCCGTCGCCGTAACCCAGAATGCAGTTGGCGACGCCCACGTAATCGCCGTCGAGACCCCACTCCTTCAAAAGCGCTCGACCTTCGTCGGTCTCGAAGACCTCCTTGGCACGGTAGATGAAGCAGGAGTCGACCCCGACAGCATGCGCCGCGTTGAGCAGGTTGCCTGCTACGAGGCAGGCATCTTCGAACCAGGTGGGCACAACATCCTTGTGGCCGAAAACGATCGCGACCGCAGGAGCCCCGTAGAAGGGATCGACGTCGCGTCCCATCACCCCCGCGTTGAGGGCGGCCACCTTGTCCCTGACCTCTTTGCTCTCCACCAGCACGATCACAGGCGACTGGGCCCCCATTCCCGTCGGCGCATAGGTCGCAGCCTCCAGAATCGCGTCGAGCTTCTCGCGCTCCACAGGCCTGTCTGAGTAGCTTCTTACCGCACGCCGAGCCTTAAGGCTTTCGATAACTGCGTTTTTCGACATGATGAACCTCCGTTTGTCTTGCGCGGAGCCGTTCGCTCCGCACGGCTTTTGCCTGGCACTTGGAATACGCCCTTGTTTCGGCGGACGCGCTCCTGAGCCAACCTGTCAGCATGCAACTTTCGGCAACGCGCGCCTGCCGACGTCTGACTTCGCGACGATCCAGCCCAAGCCGACGAGCAGCGCAGCGTTCGCGAACTGGATGCCGACGAGTACGGAGGCTGGATAGGATGCTCTCAGCACGAAGAACAGCACCGACCCCATAAGCACGGCATGCACGGCGATTCCAACCCCGAGCACAGCCAATAAGGCGCGAGCAGAGTACGTGCCGCTCTTGCCGAACGCCAGAACGAACATCCAGATCGTCAACGGAAAGAATAGCACGATGGCCGACACCGCGCCCGCCGTGTAGCCGACCCCGATAACGAGCGGCATAGCGTGCGTCACCGCGTTCATGAAGAGCATGGATGCCAGGACGAGCGAGGCCAACGGACGCTTCTTGCCCCAGAAGGCGAGCAGCGGGAACGCGATCCACACCATGGAGACGTTCACGACGGTGAAGAAGATCGCCGGCACATCGCCCGATCCGCCGAGCATGCCTGCCAGATTTGCGATCGTGTCGGGAAAGGCGTAGGTCGCACCCATGGCGCTGATGCCGTACTCCTCGATATTGTGAATAAAGTACGCCAAGGAGCATGCCCACCCGAGCCAATAGAGGTCGCGTCTTCTCGGCACCTCGGTGTTGCTCCTCAGCTTGTCCGTGAACAACAGGACAGCCGCCAGGACGCACCCCAACGCCGTGCCGATCCACACCCAGTTGTAGTCGAACCACGTTCCGTCCACTGCTTCCCCTTTCGTTTCGAAGTCCATGTTTTCTCGATTCGAATATAATTAGCCTACTGTGTCAGTAAAACGGCCAGATGTGCGAATCGGGCCAATTAGGGGGAGCAGCCATGGCAAGGCCTCGTTACGAAAAAAGCGATGAAACCGCCAGGGAGCGCATCGTCGCGGCGTTCTGGGAAGAGCTTTGCGAGACGCCCTTCGAGAAGATAAGCACGAGGGGGCTCATCTCGCGCGCTGGCGTCAACAAGAACACCTTCTACTACCATTTCGAGAACATCGATGCCCTTGCACAGGAGGCGATTGGGAACGCTCTGCCCCGAGAGCTTGCCGAATCCATCGTCCGCAGCACGGTTCTGCAGGATGCGGAGAGCCGAGAAAACGGGTTCCTTTCCTCGGAGGCAGTGCTGCTCCTCTCTCCAAACGGTTCGGCGCTGAGGCCGATCCTTGCCAGGGAGATGGCGAAGCTCTGGTCGTCGCTCATGGAGGCCCGCGGCATCGAAGTCGATGCGGAAAGACGGACGCTCCTTTCCTTTATCGCAAACGGCCTGATAGGAGCGATCGGCGACGCGGGTCCGGATGATGCACTCGGGACGCTTTCCCTGCTGCTGAACTCCGGCATCGTCGCGCCGATCGCCTCGCATGCATTTGGCAAATGATTCAAGAGGAGCGAGGCATCTTCTAGACACCAGCCTCTCAAACCGCCCGCACGAGCTCCTTGTACACGAAGCAGTCGACAACATGGTCGTTCACCATGCCGATGGATTGCAGGTATGCGTACACGATGGTGGAGCCGACGAACTTGAAGCCGCGCTTCTTGAGGTCCTTGCTGATGCGATCGGAAAGCGGCGTGGTCGCCGGCACGTCCGACTGGGTTTTCCAGTGGTTCACGATAGGCTCGCCGTCAACGTATCCCCATATGAACGCGTCGAAGCTTCCGAACTCCTCAGCCACGTCCAAGAACAGCTTTGCGTTGGTTATGGCGGATTCGATCTTGCGGCGGTTGCGGACGATCCCCTCGTTCGCCATGAGCTCCTGAACTTTTTCCTCGCCGTAGAGCGCCACCTTGGCGGGGTCGAAGCCGCCGAACGCCTCGCGGTACGCTTCCCGCTTCTTCAAGATCGTCAGCCACGAGAGGCCCGCTTGCGCGCCCTCCAGAACCAGCAGCTCGAACAGCTCGCGGTCGTCGTGGGTGGGCCTCCCCCACTCGTTGTCGTGGTAGTCCAGGTAGATCGGTATATCCCCCGGCCACGTGCATCTGGTTTTCTCTTCCATTGCAGGCAGTCCTTGCTCTCATCGTTGCCTAGCCCGGCGAAACGTCAGACGACGCTTCGGTTCCCGGGATCTCGGCCAATCCGAGCGCACCCGTGCTCAAGGCCTCGAACAGATGGTCAAGCAGAAGCGCGCGTTGATGGCCGCCCTCCAACGTTCGCGCTTTCAATCTACATCATTTTCTTCGGCGATGCACGGCATGAGACCGCTCGAATCCTACGGCATGAAATGGAGAGGCACGGCGACGATCCGCACGGCGTCGCTTTTTGCCGCCCAGGCAATGCCCCTGCCGATTCACTCCTGGGCGAACCGGCAGAGGCTCCGAAACGCGTCAACCGCGCATTTGCACAGTCGTCTGAACGGAGTCGCTCACGAGCTTCCCGGGCTCGGTCTGCGTTGCAGAGACGACATCGCCCCAAGACAGGCCGCGGGGAAACACCCACCAGTACCCATCGACGCCAACCACCGCCGTTACCGTCGATCTGTCCGGCCAGGTGACCGTCACCGTCGAACCGGGCACCCCAGTGCCCATAACTAAAGAGTCTCCCGCCATAATCGTATTGATCACCGGAGGCGCGCTCTTCTCCATCTTGGCGTTGCGCACGGAGAACTCGGCCATGGGCGCGCCGTCGATGATGACGCCGGACGCACCCACCTCCACCACGTGGACGGTCGGGTCCGGCTGGTAGCCTGCTGGTTCCTGCGTCTCCTGCAGGTCGTAGGTGCCGTATCCCACACTGGCAAAGACGACCAGCCCGGCGTTGGTCGACGTGGCGGTGAGCGCAGCGCCGCCCGACTGGTTCTGCAGAGAGAACGCCGCTCCAGCCAGAGGCTGGTCAGTCGCATCGTCCACCTTCGAGAACGACACGTCGAAGGCCTGTGACGGGAGGACGTACACGCCCGTGGCGCCCAGGGCGAAGTCCTTGCCGAGCACCTTGACGCTCTCAGCCGTCGAAACGCCCGACGGGGCGGCCGATGCCTGGACCGATCCGCCCGCCGCGAAGGCGGGTGCCACGAGGAGCGCCGCAAGCAGCACCGACAAGGTGCCGAATCCGCCCTTGCCCTTCTTCCGAAGGGCGACTGCCGCGATCGCCGCCAAAATGGCGAGGCCGATCAAGCCGATGGCCAGAAAGGCGGTAGGATCGGCCGTCTTCGCCAGGCCCCCGCCGCCGTTCGTCGCATCCGCGTCGCCGCCGGGAGCGGCAGCCACGGGAAGCTTCGCCTGGAAGCCGATCTCAAGGGACTCGCCCGGGCCGATGCTCGCGACCGACACCGGCGCTTCCGTCGTGGTGAACTCGATCTCCTCGGGAAGGTCGATCGACAGCCCCGCCTCGCTCACGGCGAAGCCGTTGCCGTTCGTGAAGGTCGCCTTGCCCGTGATCGTGTCGCCGGCGACGTACTCGGCCTTGTCGGTGGTCAGCTCCAGCGTCATGCCGTCCTGGGCCGCTTGGCTGGCGAAGGCACTGTTCGGGATCAGGAGCAGCGCCAAGGCGAGGGCCGCTGCGGCGAGGACCCATGCCGCACGCCCCGTCGCGCTCCGCGGTGCGCTCCATGCTGCGTTTCCCAGTGCGGTTCGTGCTACGTTTCGTGCTGCGTTTCCGGCATCCATGCGCTCACCCCTTGTTCTATAGGCTCTTGTGGGCGCACTATACCAAAGGCTTTCCGCCGATTGCGAAATTGATACGAACACGTCCGTTTTCGAGGCGTTTCGTCAACTTTTATTCCAAGCTCAGGCTGGAAAACGACGAGCAGTTACCCTCTGGTTATCGAAACGTCATGCGATACGACAGCTTCGCGCTCTCCCCCGGCTCCAGCGTGCGCACGCCCGGCTTTTCAGCCAGCTCGCGCGGAGCGAAACGGCCGTCGGGAAGGGCCGACCATGGCTCGATGCACAAATAGCGTGCATCGTCTTGCCCAGCCTTCGTCCAAATGCCCAGGTAGGGAAAATCAGGAAACTCCACCTTCACTTCCTGGCCGCTCTTGGCGCAGGCCAGCGTGGCGGAGCTGCCGGGCACGTTCTCCAGCACGATGGTGTCGATGCCCAGCTGCTCGGGGGTCTTCGTCAGGCAGCCGCCTTCCAAGGGCACTTCAGTCTTCGGCAGCGTCAAGATGCCCGACTCGTCCATCCCGAACATCTCGATCGTATCGAGCCCCTCGAAGCGAACGCAGTAGTCGCGCATATGCTCACCCGGCAGCAGGCGCGTCGCGTACGCCTCGTGGCCGCCCAGCTCGAACGGCATGGGTGCATCACCACGGTTCTCAACGACGTGCGTCTTCACGACGGCGCTGCCCTCAAGCGAGAAATCCACCGTCAGGCGGAAGTCGAACGGGTAGACGGCCCGGGTTCCCTCGTCGGAAGCCGTCTCGAAACGCACCCGCGTGCGCGACGCCTGCGAGGCGGCGAACGCGCGATCGCGGCAGAAGCCATGCGTGGGCGCGGCGATCCTGCGGCCGTCAAGCTCGTATTCTCCATCCCGCAAACGTCCTATCAGCGGGAACAACAGAGGCGCGCGCCGCCCCCACACGGCGGGATCGCCCGACCACATGCGCTCGATACCGTCGCGCACAACGCTCTGCATCTCGGCTCCCACCGATGAGACGCGCACGGCAAGCTCGTCGTTCTCAAGCGTCCATATCGACGGTTCGTCCATCGGCGATCCTCCGCTCCCGAAACCTGCGCTTCTTTCCCGAGGGTGCAGCGCCGAAGCGCGATCGGATAGGCAGCAGGCGGCCGACAGGTGACGAGCGCAGGAAGGCGCTCCGTCGATCGCCCCGCTCTCCATGCACCGCGGCGCTACTTCCCGCCCTCGGCGATCTCCCCGCGCCGATACGCCGCCAGCAGCTGCTCCAGATCCGCCACCTGCTGTTTGAGCGCGGCGCCGGTGTCGGTGTCGGCCACCAGCGTGCGCTTCTCCACGCGCTCGACCACGCGGCGGGACGAGTGGATGTCCTGCTCGTTCACCACGGCGGCGTAGGTCGACTCGAGCGGCTCGTGAGCGGCCAGGACGAAGCCGTGGGAGTTCGAGATGAGCGTGTAACCCGCGATGCCGGTGGTGGGCTGGTAGGCCTTCGAGAAGCCGCCGTCGATGGTGAGCACGCGCCCGTTGCACTTCACCGGGTCCTCGCCGTCCTTCACCTTCACCGGAACGTGGCCGCACACGATATGCGCCGTTTCGGGATCCAGCCCGAAGTCCTCGAAGATGCCGGCGAACACCCCTTCATCGTCGAGAAGCGTGTAGAAGGGATTCTTGACCTCCTTGCGCGCCTCTTTCTCGGCGATCAGGTACAGCTCGAACGTGGCCATCTTGCTCTTCGCGAACAAGGGCGAGCCCTCCCCCAGCCACAGGTACCACATCAGGTCGCGCCCGCGCTTGCGCATCTCGGGATCGGGGTCGAAGAACCCCGCCCGCACGTAGCGCTCCATGACGTCGTAGAGCGCGCGCCCCTTGTACGTCTCGCCGAACACGTCCACCTCTTTCAGGGAGCCGTCGGCGTTCAGCGGCACGCAGGCGTGCAGCAGCAGGTTGCCGTTGTACACCTTGTAGAGGCTGCCCGCCTCCAGGAAGAAGCGCATGTGCGCCTGCAGCTTCTCGCAGCCCGTGAACGCCTGCTCGAGCCGCTGCATGACGTCCTCCTCCTCGGGGGTCAGCCGGTAGGGATCGGCCGGGTCTACGGTAGGGAACACCGTGTCGGTCAGCTCGTACTCGATGCCGTCCACCACGACCGTGCCCTTGTCGTAGTCGATCCGGTGCAGCAGCTTCCGATCGTCCAGGCCGAAGCTGGGGTTCTCGTCAATGAGCTTCCCCTCTACCTTGAACTGGATGATGGCCATGGCCTTCTGGATCTTCACGTTCGTCTCAAGCTCCTGCGGAGGGAGGTCGGGGTTGCCCTTGAGCCCGAACGCGACGCACGGGTCGTCCTTGTACGCGTCCAGCGCGAACGACGCCAGCGGCAGGATGTTGATGCCGTAGGCGTCCTCCAGTATGGACAGGTTCCCGTAGCGCGCGCAGTTGCGCACCACGTGCGCGATGCAGCCGCGCTGGCCCAGCGAGGCGCCCATCCACACGATGTCGTGGTTGCCCCACTGGATGTCCAGGGAGTGGTAGTCCATGAGCGCATCCATGATGACGTGCGGATACGGGCCGCGGTCGTAGATGTCGCCGATGATGTGAAGGCGGTCGATGGCCAGGCGCTGGATGAGCAGGCACAACGCTTCGATGAGCGCCGCGCCGCGATCGGTGCGGATGACGGCGTCGATGATGGCGGCGTAGTACGCTTCCTTGTCCTCGCCGTGGCGGTTCTCCGTCATGAGCTCTTCGATGATGTACGCGAAATCCTCCGGCAGCGCCTTGCGCACCTTGGAGCGCGTGTACTTCCGAGCGGCCCGCTTGCACACGGCCACCAGGCGCGGAAGCGTGGCGGCGTACCACGCTTCCGGATCGTCGGTCTGGGACAGCACCAGCTCCATCTTCTCGCGCGGATAGTAGATGAGCGTTGCCAGCGAGCGCTTCTCCTCGACGCTCAGGCTGTCGCCGAACACGGCGTCGATCTTGAGCCGGATGGAGCCGGAGCCGTTTCTGAGGATGTGGGAGAACGCCTCGTACTCGCCATGGATGTCCGAAGCGAAGAACTCGGTGCTTTTGGGAAGGTTCAGCACGGCGCTGAGGTTGATGATCTCCGCCGAAGCCTTGGCGGCCGTGGGAAACAGCCGGGAAAGCAGTTCCAAATACCGTTTGTCCGTCGCGTCCACGTCCGACCTCCTTGTCGAGTTCTGCCTCATGGCGACCATTCTACCGCAATCGCATGCGAGCAGGGCCGATCGGCACGGAATCGAACGGAGCGATTGGCAGGAGGAAAACGCCTCGTTGCGAGAACGCCCTGCGTGCAAGCAAGCATCGTGCCGGCACCTGCGGCGCCGCACGCATCGAGCGCCCGGCGGGATGGCGAACCGCGCTCGCGCAGCCTATTCCC
Source organism: uncultured Eggerthellaceae bacterium (assembly GCA_958454405.1). Lineage (GTDB taxonomy): Bacteria > Actinomycetota > Coriobacteriia > Coriobacteriales > Eggerthellaceae > Enteroscipio. The sequence goes on from CAUEBO010000030.1 coordinate 10,986, forward strand.
ACGTCTTCCAAACTTCAGGGGCGTAGCCGACCGTGGCCTGCTTGCCGTTGCGCACCACTGGTTCGGCCAAGACGTGCTGGTTCTCAAGCACCTTGTCGAATTTCTGGTCGGCCGACAAGTACGCGAGCAGAGCGACAAGGTCCTCGTCCTTGGCCTTCGGATCGACCAGCTTGTCGATGCCGCCCACGGCCCGGCACACCGATTCGAGCTCGCCCTTGCTCATTCCCTTCTCTTTCAGGTCGATGAACTGGAACTTCACGCGCCGCTCCTTGAAGTAGCGCTGTGCCTTCTTCGTGTCGAAGCTCTTCTTCGTGCCGAACACCTGGATGTTCATCATGCTCACGCTTTCTGGGTATTCATTGGATTGGACCCGATGCCAAGGACTGCCGAGACGTGCCGCCCGCCGATGGAGCGGGACCGGCTTCGACATTGTATCCGTAGGACGCATCGCGGACAAGCTGTCCGCATTCGAGAGCACGAGGACGCGCGGGGCTGCCTCGCCCGCCGTCGTTGAGAAGCGGGGATGCCGGACGGCGCCGGCTCCGCTGACGGACCGCCGCCGGCACATCGCCAAACCGGCTCAAGGCGAAAGAGCCGAACGCTATGGCGAAAGGCTGAAGAAAGGCGCACCACGATGCCGTCTCCCCGGCGCTTTGCTAGAGTTGGGAAGACTGGACGACGGGCGTCGGCAAGCCGATCCTCCGCCGTCGCCGCTTCGATCCACCCATGAAAGCGAATCCATGCCTTCCATCCAAGCAACCATCGCCCAGGAGCTGAACCTTGCCGCCGCGCAGGTGGCGGCCGTCATCGGCCTCATCGACGAGGGGAACACCATCCCCTTCATCGCCCGCTACCGCAAGGAGGCCACAGGCGGCGTGGACGACGCCACGCTGCGCGACCTGGACGAGCGCCTGACCTACCTGCGCAACCTCGAGGCCCGAAAAGAGGAGGTGCTGCGCTCGATCGACGAGCAGGGCAAGCTCACGGCCGACCTGCGCGCGAAGATCGAGGCCGCCACGGTCATGCAGCGCGTGGAGGATTTGTACAAGCCCTATCGGAAGAAGCGCGCCACCCGGGCCTCGAAGGCGCGCGACGCCGGGCTCGAGCCGCTCGCGCTGCTCATCCTCGCGCAGGGGCGCAGCTCCAAAGACCCGCTGGCGCTGGCCGCCGACCTCGTGAACGCGGAAGCAGGCTTTCCCACCCCCGAGGCCGCGCTGCAGGGCGCCCAAGACATCGTGGCCGAGGTCGTCGCCGACGACGCCGAGCACGTCGCGGCCCTGCGGGCGGCCACCTTGCGCAACGGCGCGCTCGCCGTCGAGGCGGCCGACGCTGCCGAGAAGACCGTCTACGAGGCGTACTACGATTTCTCCGAGCCGCTGACGCGCATCCCCAACCACCGCATCCTCGCCATCAACCGCGGCGAGAAGGAGGGCAAGCTCAAGGTGAAGGTGCGCGCCGACGCCGATGCGGCCATCGAACAGTTGGAGCGCCGCATCGTGCGCGGCACCAGCCCGTTCACCGCGCCCTTGAAGGCCGCCATCGCGGACGGCTACAAGCGCCTGATCGCGCCGTCGGTGGAGCGCGACCTGCGCGCCGAGCTCACCGAGCGCGCCGAGACGGACGCCATCCGCGTGTTCGCCAAGAACACCGAAAACCTGCTGCAGCAGCGCCCCGTGCGCGGCGCGCGCGTCATCGCGCTCGACCCCGGCTACCGCACGGGCTGCAAGGTGGCCGTGCTGGACGAGTACGGCAAGCTGCTCGACCACGCCACCGTCTACCCCACCCCGCCGCGCTCCCAGGTGAAGGAGACGCAGGCACGGCTGGCGGAGTACGTGCGGCGCTACGGCATCAACGTCATCGTCATCGGCAACGGCACGGGCAGCCGCGAGACCGAGGAGGTGGTGGCCGACCTCATACCCCAGCTTGACCGGCCCGTGCGCTACACCATCGTGAACGAGGCCGGTGCCTCGGTGTACTCGGCGTCCAAGCTGGCGAGCGAGGAGTACCCCGACCTCGACGTCACCACGCGCGGCGCCATGAGCCTGAGCCGCCGCCTGCAGGACCCGCTGGCGGAGCTCGTGAAGATCCCGCCCCAGTCCATCGGCGTGGGACAGTACCAGCACGACCTCAACCAGGCGGCGCTCGAGCGCGCGCTCACGGGCGTGGTGGAGAACGTGGTGAACCGCGTGGGCGTCGACCTCAACACCGCCAGCCCGAGCCTCTTGGGCTACGTGTCGGGCGTCAGCGGCGCCGTGGCCAAGAACATCGTGGCCTACCGCGAGGAGCACGGCGCGTTCGCCGACCGCAAGGAGCTCAAGAAGGTGCCGAAGCTGGGCGCGAAGGCCTTCCAGAACTGCGCGGGCTTTTTGCGCATCAGCGGCGGGAAGAACCCGCTCGATGCCACGAGCGTGCACCCCGAAAGCTACGCCGCGGCGAAAGAGCTGCTCAAGCGAGCGAAGGTGAAGCCCGAAGCGCTCGCGAACGGTGGCGTCCCCGACATCGCGAGCCGCCTCGGCGACGTGGACGCGTTGGCCGCCGAGCTGGGCGTGGGCGCGCCCACGCTGCGCGACATCGTGGCCGAGCTGGAGAAGCCGGGCCGCGACCCCCGCGACGACGCGCCGGAGGTCGTGTTCAGCGAGGGCGTGCGCGACTTCGACGACCTCGCGGTTGGCATGGAGCTCACGGGCACCGTGCGCAACGTCGTGGACTTCGGCGCGTTCGTGGACGTGGGCGTGAAGCAGGACGGCCTCGTGCACGTGTCCAAGATGGCCGACCGCTTCGTCAAGCACCCGAGCGAGGTGGTTGCCGTGGGCGACACGGTCACCGTGTGGGTGACCGGCGTGGACAAAGACCGCGGCAAGATCTCGTTGTCCATGGTGAAGGGCAAAGGATAGCCTGCCGCACATGCCCCGGAAAGCCGCCAGGCGACCTCATCCGCTGCTCGGCCTGTTCCGCTCCCCCCACACGCACAGCTGATCCAACACCTCCATCAGGGAACTCCCCTTGTCTGTCAGACCGTACTCCACCTTCGGCGGAATCTGCGGGTATTCCCTGCGGTAGATCAGGCCGTCCGCTTCGAGCTCTTTCAAGTTCACGCTCAACGTCTTGTCCGTGATGGGCTTCAGATAGCGCTTCATCTCGTTGAACCTGACCGTCTCGAACTCCATCAGGCAGTAGAGGATCACCATCTTGTGCTTGCCGCTGATGAGCGACAGCGTGTAGCTGAAGCCCGTGCTCTTGAAGCAAGCGTCCTCGATGTCGTTCGCAGCCATGGCAGTCGCTTTCTTTCAGGATAGTACCTATCTTGACAATCAGTACTTGATGAACGCCGGGTACGGAGTTTCAATATAGCGGGCGGACGGCGATTCCGTCAACCGAACTTCGATCTGGAAAGCGAGAAACCATGGGAAAGAAGATAATCGTCCTGAACGGGAGCCCGCGTGCGAAGGGGAACACGGCGGCGCTCGTCGATTCCTTTGCCGCCGGCGCGCAGAAGGCCGGCCACGAGGTCGTCCGCTTCGACTTGCAGAAACTGGACATCCATCCTTGCCTGGGCTGCTGCAACGGCGGCAAGGATCCGGAGAGCCCGTGCGTGCAGAAGGACGGCATGGACGAGATATATGCGGCGTACCGGCAAAGCGATCTGGTGTGCCTGGCAAGCCCGCTGTACTACTGGACGATCAGCGGCCAGTTGAAGTGCGCCTTCGACCGACTGTTCGCCGTGGCTGAATGCAATGCCGATTACGCGAACCCCCGAAAGGAATGCACGCTGCTCATGGCTGCGGAAGGCAACGGGTTCGAGGAATCGGTCTATTGGTACGAACGCCTAGTGGAGCACCTTGGATGGCGCGACAAAGGCAAGGTTCTCTGCGGCGGCGTCTTCGATGCCGGCGATATCGAGGGCAACGAGAAGCTGGATGAGGCGTATCGGCTGGGTGCACAGCTCTGATCTGGAAAACCCCCGGACCGCGCTCAACGGTTCCGGGGGCTTTTCCATCATGGCCGTCTCGCAGACGCGTTCCCTACGCCAGCGGCGGGGTGCCCTCGGCGTTGCCGAAGATCGCGTCGATCTGCACGAGGGCGTCCATCGGCAGGGCCGAAGTGCCCACCACGCGGCGCGCGGGCGCGCCGGTGAAGTAGCGGGCGTACACGTCCTCGATGGCGGCGAGGTCGTCCAGGTTCCTCAGGTAGATGTTCGCCTTGACGGCGTCCTCCATCGTATGCCCGACGTGCTCGATGATGGCCTTGATGTTCTTGAGCGCCTGCTCGGCCTCATCCGCTGCGCCGCCGGCCACCAGCTTGCCCGTCGCCGGATCGACGCCGATCTGGCCTGAGATGTTGTTGTAGTGCGAGAAGGCCACGGACTGCGTGGACAGCGGGTCGAGGGGGGCGTTCGGCGTGTTGTTCGCCTCGATGATGAGGCCGTGACGGGCCTCCACTTCCTGCGGCGGCGTGCCGTCGCCGTGGGACACCACGGCTTCGATCTGCACGAGGGCGTGCATCGGCAGCTCGGCAACCTCCACCACCGTGCGGGCGGGAACGTAGGCGACGGCGCGCGCGATGCCGGAATCCGGGAAGAAGCGCGCGTACACCTCGTTCACGGCATCGAGATCGGAGAGGTCCTTCAGGAAGACGGTGACCTTGACGATGTCGTCGAAGGGCACGTCGATGCTCTCCAGGATGGCCTTGATGTTCTTGAGGCACTGGGCCGTCTGCTCGGCTGCGCCACCCGCCACGATCTGGTTCGTCTTCGGGTCGAGGGGCAGCTGAGCCGTGACGTTGTTGTAGTGCGAGAAGGCCACGGTCTGCGTGGACAGCGGGTCAAACGGCGCATTGTGCGTGTTGTTCGTGTACTTGACCAGGTCGCCCGCCTGCGGCTCGTTCGGAATGGTGCCCTCGCCGTTGGTCAGCAGCGCCTCGATCTGCACGAGGGCGCCCATCGGCAGGTCGGCCATGGCCATGGCCGTGCGCGCGGGGACGTAGGTGGGGAAGAACGCGCGGAACACCTCGTCGACGGCGTCCATATCGCGGATGTCGCGCACGAACACGGTGAGCCGGGCCACGTCGTTCAACGAATGGTCGATGCTCTGGACGATGGCCTCGAGGTTCTCGAAGCACTGCTCGGCCTGCTCCAAGACGCCGCCGTCGATGATCTGGCCGGTCTCCGGGCTGATGGGCAGCTGGGCCGAGATGTTGTTGTAGTGCGAGAAGGCCACGGTTTGCGCATGGCGCTCGCTTCGAGGGGCCTCGTCGGTGTTCCTTGCCACTACCACGTTGTCGCCGCTCATGTAGTACCTCCCTTGGTAAGAGTGTTCCGCTTGACGGTGCGTGCGGTCGAGCCGTCCCGGCCCGCTTCCCGCGGCGCGGGTTTCTCAGAGCGCCCGCGCCTCACGGTGCCCGCAGTATAGCGTTTTGTGCAGTTGCACAAAACATGTTTTGGCAGATTTCTTCCCTACGGAAAAAGGGACGTTCGACCGCTTGCCGGAAAATCTGGAAACCCGCTCCGAAGCCATGCAGAAAAGACGGGCGAAGCGCGCGCTTCATGCAGGTTTTTCGCTCCTACCGCTCACCGATTGCCCCTTTGGGCGCTCGCCTTCTCCGCAGAACGTCCATCACTTCGCCTTTGCGAACGGCAAAGCGCCCAGCAGGGACAGCGCCGCGGCCAGAGCGCCCAGCACGAGAATGGTGGGCAGCGACTCGAGGGAGAACGCGTAGGAGCCCAGAAGCAGGCCGACGGCGAGAGCGCAAGGATAGTCGAGGGCGCCGAAGGCGACCGCGCAGCCCAAACGCCGCCGTGCGGGCCTGCACGAACGCAGCAGCACGTCCGTCGCCAGCAGCAGCGCGGCTAGAAGCAAAAAGCCCAACCCCATGACGGGGCTCATGCAGCCGAGGACCGCCGCCAGAGCCGCGACGGCGGCGAAGAGGCTCCACACGCTCCCCCCGCGGTTGAAATGCCACAGCGCCAGCGCCGAGAAGAACGGCGCTGCCAGAACGCCATGGAGCGCGTACAGATGGGGGAACTGCAGCGCAGGGAACCTGGTCGCCAAGCCGATCGCGAAGAGCGCGGCGAACAGGACCGCCGTGCGGACCGCCGCCTTGCCCGCCATGCGCGCCGCCTTGCCCGCCGCCGTTCCGTTCTCCATCTGGTCCTCCTCGCCAAGTCTCCGTTGCGCAAAGCTTCCGCCGACCCCCGCACGGAAAGATCGGGGCCGCGCCCCTCCCCCGGCGTGCGAGCACCTCATGACGCCCGATCGGGCGCACGGCCCGAAAGGGCCTCCAGCTTCCCTTCGCATACGTCGATGAACTCCTGCTTCGAGCTCACGCCGGCTTTCTGGTAGATGTGCTTCACATGGGTGTTCACCGTGCTCGTCGCCACGAAGAGCTGGCTCGCGATGACCGCCTGGCTGCGGCCTTGCAAAAGGAGCACGGCCACGTCCTTCTCGCGAAGGGAGAGCCCTATGTCGGAAAACACCTCGTCCATCCGGGCTTCCCGGTCGACCGGGGGCTCCGCGGCCGCCTGCCGGGCCATCTCATGCTCGCGCCGGCGAGTCGCTATCTTCTCGACGCTTCGCATGGACACGATCAGCGTGACCACCAGAACGCCCACCATGATGGGCAGGAACAGCTTGATGGCGGGATCCCCGATGACGCGGCAGACGATGCCGACGAACACGCCGATGCACATGCCGGCGTACGGAGCCAGCCAGCCCCAGGCGAACAGCTGGTCGGAGAGCAGATCGGGGCGATGGGCCAACGCGGCGAAGTGCGCCATCAGGTGCAGATGGGAGACGATCATGGAAAGCACGATCAGCACCACCGCCAGCCGCAGCATCAGCTGGTCGCCGGCCACGAACAAGGCGAGCCCCGTCACGAGCAGCGGCACGGACGCCCATGACATCTTCGACAGGCTGATGGCGGGATGGCGGTGCAGCCTCACGATGGCGATGCCCGCGACTGCGGCCATGGCGACCACCGCGATCTCCGCGGCGCCCAAGTACCCGTCCAACACGTGCACGCCGCTCAAAAGCGACCAGAACACGCCGTACACCAGCCAGAGCGTGCCGCCGACGAAGTAGGCCGAGCCGGGAATGGCGTTGCGCGTGTCGCTGACGACGACCTGCTTCTCGCAGCCCTCTTCCGTCCTTGGCGCCACGGTCTTCCGCGAGCCTATCCAGCCCGCCGCAAGGCCGAAGCATATCATGGCCGCGACGCTCACGCCCGCCGGAGCCGCGGTCATCGCCACCATGGCGATGGCAGCCGCGCAGGTGTCCGCCAGCACTTGGCGAGAGGATGAGTCCTCCTCTTCCGAGGAGAGGATCCGGCCCCATACCAGCAGGCACAGGGCGTAGCCGCAGCCTGAAAGCGCGAAGGCGCAGAACATCACCGGGGAGCTGGACGTCCCGGCAAGCCCCCCAACGGCCTGCGCCGCAGGTCCCAGCGCCAGCAAGACGCCTGCCACGAGGCCGAACCGGCCGCGGTCGCCGTGGCGCAGCAGGTAGGGCTGCGCCATCGCCAGGAACAGCAGCATCAGGCACGCCGCGCCCACGAACGCCAGCAGGAAAACCAGGGACCCTTGGTCGGCAGCGCCCGACCACAGCGCGCCCGAACCCAGGGAGGTGGAAGCCATCATGCAGAAGAAATAGGCGACGAGGGATGCGAATCCGACATCGACGATGTGCCCGTGCCTTCTTCCCGGGACGGCTTCGGAAGTCTTCGAGGTAGGTTCGCCCATCGTCCATGTCGCCGGGCAGCAGGGCATCGAAGCCCCGGATGCCTCTTGGCGCATTGCCCCCTTCCCAAAACCGCCTGCAGAACAACGAACATGATACCGCACGGCCGCGACTTGCACGGCAGCCTTTTGCGCGGGCGTCCGACCGCGCCGCGGATACGGGCGCGCGCAGAGCTCCCGGACGGAAAGGATGCCGCTACGCACGCGGCAGGCCCACGTTCAGATAGAAACGGTAGAACGCAAAGCGCCCGATGGCGATCCCGACGACCACGATGGCGAGGCCCGCGCAAGCGAGCGTTGCCGAAGGCTCGTTCGCGAGCATGCCGCAGCCCCAGACGACGAAGCCGACCGCGAGCGCGAGGACGCGCGCCACGCTGAACGCGCCCCATCGCGCAAGGGACTCCTCGGCATCCGAGCGGCGCAACGCGGTCCGTGCCACCACGGAGCCTTCGGCGCACACCACGAACACCATGCCTGCGCAGCACGCCGCCCCGACGGCGACCAGGCCCAGGCGCACGTCGAAGGGCAGCGGCACCGCCAGGCGGGCGATCGCGCCCTCAAGGCAGACGCCGCCGAGCAGCGCGATGACCGCGAACTCGACCGAGAACGCGGCGCTGTTCCACGTCGAAACCGTGCGCATGCGGTACGCCAGGCATTGGAACACCACGAACAGGGCCGCGAAAGCCGCGACGAGCGCGAGCGGGATCTTCCATATCTCGCTCGCCGAGGCGAGGCCCGGAGACATCAGAAGGTACAGAACCGAGGACAGGGCGAACAGGGAGCCCATGAACACCTCGTTGGACACCGTGGAATTGCCCAGGCGCCCGAACGCGCGCAGCGCCTTCGCCGGCTTGCCCAGATGCAGCGTGGAGCAGGCAAGCGAGACGACGAGCAGCGCGCAGAGCGCCGCGCCGCACGGCCCCGTGGTGAGCGCGCTGGCCTGGGGGGAAGCGCCGAACAACGTGAGGGCCGCCGCCACGATCCACGCCCCCGCGCAGACGGGGGCGCACGTGGTGAACACGAGCAGGGGCCATTCAGACTTGATGCTGCTCATCTATATCTCCTTCGCATTGGACAAGGCGCCGGGAAGCGTCCCGGAGGAGCGGGCGTGCCGATGCGGCGTGACCACGAGGTTGGGCTTGGTGTAGCCGCTGGGCGGAAGCGGCTCCACGTCGCGCTGCGCGCCGTAGTGCGCCCGGATGTCGTCGATCGGCCCGAATCCGAGGGCGCGCATCGGGCACGCCTCGACGCAGATGGGGTCCGACCCTGCGGCGACGCGGGCGCGGCAGCCATCGCATTTGCGCATCGCATGCAGCTCGCGGCTGAAGCTGGGCGCCTTGTACGGGCATGCGAAGGCGCAGCTGCCGCAGCCGATGCATCGCTCGCTGTCGAGCACGACGAAGCCGTCCGATCGCTTGCGCATGGCGCCGGACGGGCAGACCTGCTGGCAGATGGGATCGTCGCAATGGTTGCACGCGATCGAGACGTAGTAGGAGAACACGTCGTGCCACCACGCGTCGCCGTCGGCCATCCACGAGCCCCCCGAACATTCGCACACCCGGCGAAACGACGCCGTCTCCCCAAGATGGTAGGCGTCGCGGCATGCCATCTCGCACGTCTTGCACCCCGTGCATCGCGACGAGTCCACATGGAACCCGAACTGATCGTCCATCTCCGTCACCTCGCCTTCGCGATCTGGGCGCAATTGCTGTGCTGGGGGTTGCCCTTCGCCAACGGCGTTGCGCGGCTGGACGTGAGCGTGTTGATGCAGCCGCCCTTGTCCACGCGGTCGCCGTCCATGTCCGCATCGTGCCAGGCTCCCTCCCCCATGGCGATGACGCCGGGCATGATGCGCTCGGTCACCTTCGCCTCGATGAGCAGCCTGCCGTACAAGGTGGACACCTCCACCTTGTCGCCGTCGGCGATGCCCCGCTTTTTCGCGTCAAGGGGGTGCACCCAAACCTGGTGGCGGGCTCGCTCCTTGATGGCGTCGAGGGAGGCATAGGACGAATGGGCCCGGCTGCGCGGATGGAATCCGATGAGCTGCAGCGGGTACCTTGCGCCGTCGGCGGCCTGCGGCTCGAAGTATGGCGGGGCGTATGCCGGGATGGCGCTGATCACCTCGCCTTCCCGCAAGTTGAAATGGGCCGTGTCCTGGAGGATCTTCTCCGAGTACACCTCGATCTTGCCCGAAGGGGTGTCGAGGGGGCAGCCCAGCGGGTCGGCACGGAAGTCGGCGAACGCCACGTGGCTTCCGTCGGGATCGGCACGGCGGTACACGCCCATCTCGAGCATCACGTCGTAAGGCGGGAGATCCGGATCGGCCTCGCGCGCCTCCTCGTAGATGGCGCGGCGCCAATCCTCCTCGCTTTTGCCCTCGGTGAACTCGTCGGCTATGCCCAGCCGCTCGGCAATACCCGACAGCATCCAGTACAGGGTTCTGCGCTCGCCTTTGGCCGGCAGGTACTGCGAGTTCATAAGCACGTACCCGGCATCGCCCGCCCAGTCGTTGGCGACGAGGCTGGGCTGTTCGACGGGCATGAGGTCCGGCAGCACGATGTCGGCGTAGCGGGCGGAGGCCGTCATGAACGTGTCGATGACGACGATGAACTCGCATTTCGATTCATCCTGCAGTATCTCGTGCGTCCGGTTGACGTTGGAGTGCTGGTTGGCGATGGCGTTGCCGGCGTAGTTCCACAAAAACTTGATGCCGGTGCGCAGGCGCTCCGCCCCCACGACGCCGTCGTCGGCGGCCGTCATCTGCGGGCCGCGCAGCACGGCGTCGGTCCACAGGAACACCGGTATGGCCGTTTCCACCGGGTTGTCGGGCGCGGGCACGTCGGCTTCGAAGAAGCGGTACGTCTCGAAGTCGGATCCCGTCCCCCCGCCCGCCAGGCCCACGTTGCCCGTGAGCACGGCCAGCATGGCGATGGCGCGGGCGGTCTGCTCGCCATTCGCCTGCCGTTGCGGTCCTTTTCCCTGGTAGATGGCGCACGGCTTGGCCGACGCCATCTCGCGGGCCAGCTGCACGATCCGCGAGGAGGGCACGCCGGTGATGGAGCTTGCCCACTGCGGGGTCTTCGGCACCCCGTCGGGCCCGCGGCCCAGGATGTAGGACTTGTAGCTTCCTCCCGCAGGGGCGGAAGCGGGAAGGGTGTCCTCGTCGTAGCCGATGCAGTAGCCGTCCAAAAACTCCTGATCGACCAGGTTCTCCTCGATCATCACGTAGGCAAGGCCGGCCGCCAGGGCGCCATCGGTGCCGGGCCGGACCGCAATCCATTCGTCGGCGCAGTTCGCCGCGGTCTCCGAGTAGCGCGGATCGACGACGACGGTGCGCACCCCCGCGTCGGCGATGGCGTCTTTCAGGTACACCGAAGCGCCGCCGCCGCACATCTTGGTCTCGAAGGTGTTGTCGCCGAACAGCACGAGCAGCTTGGAGTTCTTCACGTCGGAGGGGGTGTTGGCGTCGCGCGCGCCGTACAGGTACGGCATGGCGGCGTCGATCTGGGAATGGCTGTAGTCGCCGTAGCCGCCCAGGCATCCGCCGTACAGGTTCATGAGGCGATGCAGGAACCCGATGCCGTTGGCGGTCATGACGCCGCTTGCGAAGTTTATGTACACCGCCTCGTTGCCATGCTCCTCCACGATGCGGGCCAGGTTCGACGCGATCTCGTCGAGCGCCTCGTCCCAGCAGATGCGCTCGAAGCGCCCTTCTCCGCGCTTCCCGACGCGGCGCAGAGGATGCGCCAGGCGGTCGGCATGGTCGATCCATTCGCGGATGGAGCGCCCGCGCAGGCATGCGCGGATCTGGCGGGAGTCCTCTCCGTCTTCCACGGAGCGGTCGGTGTCGACCCATTCCAACCGGTCGTCCTTCAAATGGAAGTTGAGGATGCAACGCCCTTCGCAGTTCACGCCGCAGTACCCGAACACGGTGCGGGTGCCGTCGTTCAAACGCGCTTCAGAGTCCACCAGCTGCTCGGACTGCACCCTGGCGTCATGCCGTGCCGTCTTGTGCACCGCCGCCCCCTTTCATGCTCGAACCGAATGCCGTCCCGGAAGCCGGCTCTTTCTTGTCAGCGAAGTAGCGCGCAAGGCGCAGGACGTAGTACGACGCGAACACGATGCCGCTCGCAATGCAGGTGGACAGCGCATCGCCCGCTCCCTTGATGGCGGAGGGGTACAGGATGAGCAGCTCGTGCACGTAGATGAGCGCGAAGAACGCATACGAGCTTCGCTGGACGTTCTTCCAGGTGGAAGCATTCATCCGACGCTTCAGCGCCTTGGCGGAGGTGACTCCCAGCACCAGCAGCAGCGCGAACAGCACGACGGCGATGGCGAGAGACGCCAGCTGGTTCCCGCCGATCACGCCGATGTTCGTGCAGAGCACGCCCAGGTAGGAGCTGAGGTAGTTCAAAGCATGCGCGAACGCGAGGATGCATGCGATGATGGAAAGCTCGGCGCGGACGGGCCCGATGGTCCTGCGCACCCAGGAGCGCTCCGAGAACACGCCGACGTACATGACGACCACGAACAGCGCCGCGGCGAACGTGCCGCGCTGCACCACGATCGAAAGCACCTGCAAGATCGCGGGAGGCAGGCTGTACGCGATGCCGTAGGCGTACGCGGCGTCCAGCGCGAGCGCGATGCCGTACCACAGCCACGGAACCGCCTTGATGGCTTTCGCCGCAACCGCCGAGAAGGCGCAGGCGACGATCAACAAGATGACGAAATTCATGGCTCGACCTTCGCATTCACGCCCGACCTGGCGCAGAAGTCCCGCGTCGGGCAGGCGCGCTCCGCGTCGGACAGCAGCTCCAGGCACTCGTCCAGCAGCTCGTCGTCCTCCCGCAGAACGCCGAGGAGATACGCAGCCCATGCCGCGTAGAAGCCGCTCTGGTCGTTGTCGACGACGCGCTGGACGAACGCTTCCGCCCACCGATGCAGATGCTGCTCCTTGAACGACTTCTGGGCCTCGAGCAAGCGACGAACCTCGCCCAGCGCGTCAGGGGCCGCGCCGCCGTCGGCTTCGAGCAGCGCAAGGCATCGGTCGCACAGGTTGCGCAGGAACTCCAGCTCCACGCCCATGCCGTCTTCCGGCTCGCGGTTCTTCGCCTTCATCACGTACCCGTGCTGCTCGTAGAACGCGCGCACCGCCAGGGTCTCCGCGGTGAACATACGCACCGCGCCCGACAGATACGCCGACTCGTGCAGCGGCGCCTTCACGTCGCGCGGTCCCAAAAACAAACGCGCGTACTCGGTTCTCGTCTGCGTGGCGAACGCCGGCATATCCTCGCAGGGAAGGGCGCGCAAGCCCTCGTTCAGCTTCGCCTCTATCGATTCATCCAGCGCGCCTTCGTATGCGCGCGCCTGCTCCAGCATTCCAGACACGGACTGCTCGGGCGCCTCCCGCGCGAACACGTCGGCGACCAATCCGAACCTATCGCGCCGAAACGCCAGCGCGTCGACGAGCTCCCCCGCGTTCCTCTTCGCTGTTTCCATGTATCCCCCGACTCCTCGCTCGAACATGCGCGGCGGCCGAACGCGCGCCCGGCCGCCGCATGACGGTTAATCCTGCACCGTGGTGGACGTGCTCAGCAGATCCACCGCCGCGGCGAAATAGGCCTGGGCGGCTTCGTTCGAGTCGTACACCTCGAAGCCCATCGACTTCGCGGCCAGATCGGTGACGTCCATCTGCCGCGCATGCGTGTTGGCGGCGACGCACATGTTGTTCACCTGCACCCCGCATCCCGCGCACGCCGTCAGGATGTAGTCGGCCTGCACCTCGTCGGCTTCCGACACGCGGCTCACGCCCGACGTGGGCACGCTGCCTATCTCGTAGAACGCGTTCACCAGCCCGCAGCACAGCGAATCCTGGCGGTTGTGGCGCATGTCCTCGAACTCCACGCCGGGCACCGCCTTGATGAAGGAGCGCGGCTCTTCGTAGACGCCGAACCACCGTCCCAGGTGGCACGGATCGTGGTAGGTAACTTTAGCATCGACGCGCTCGCCCTCGGACAGCTTGAGCGAACCGTCCTCCACCAGCTGGTTCAGCACCACGACGGAGTGCACGAACTCGATGTCGAAGGGCAGCCCGTGCTTCTGGGCGACGCCGCCGTACAGCTCGGCGAACGTGGCCAGGCACGCGGGACAGGGGGTGAGCACCTTCTTCACGCCTGCGGCGTTCATGCGCTCGATGTTCTTCGCCGCGCGCGCCTCGAAGTCGTCGGCATAGCCTCCCAGGAACAGATAGAATCCGCAGCAGATATCCGAGCCGTTGTCGCCAAGGTCGACCGGCTCGATGCCGGCGGCGTTCAGCAGGCGCACGACGTTCTGGGCGGCGTTCTTCGAGATGGTCTGCGTCCAGCACCCTGGCCAGAAGCCGATCTCGCCCTTCTCCTGGAAGCGCATGTCGTCGGTATGCCAGCCGAGGCCCTCCGCGTCGGATCCCCAGAAATTGCCGGCGTCCAGCACGTTCTGGCGAAGCGCGGACAAGCCGGCGTTGGAGAACCCCTTGTCCTTGAAGTAGGGCTTGGCCCCCAGGTACTCGTCTGCCATCTTGAGCGACACCTCGCAGGTCTGCTCGCAGCGCTTGCACGTGGTGCAGATGTTGAGCTTGTGCACCATGGGCAGGTCGAAGGGGATGTTCCCCTTGGCGTACTCCTTGATGAGATGCCACTTGCCGCGCGGCGAGTTGTCCTCCCACGGATCGGGCAAAAACACCGTGCACTTGCCGCGGCAGAAGCCGCACGCAGCGCATGCGAAGGCGCTGTTCTCCATGTCGTTGGGAAGGTCGGTGAGCTGCACGGCCTCGTTCTTCTTCCCGCTCAGCACGCGGCCGAGCGCCGCGCCGATGCCGGCGACGCCGCGGGCCGACCCGATGGCGCGCGCGACGAGCTTCGCGGGCGATTTCGCATCCAGGGAAGCGGGCAGCACCTTGCCCGGGTTCATGATGCCGGCCGGATCGGTGTCGGCTTTGAAGACAGCTACCCGCTCGAGCAGGTCCTTTCCGAATATCTCTTCGGATTCGGCGGTCAGGTACATGCCGGACGCGTACGCGCGGCCGCCCAGCTTCTTCGCCGCTTCGGATATGACGAGGGAGTTCGCGAACGACATCGTGAAGTCGTCCTTGCGCTCGTCGGCAAGGATGAAGCCGATGAGCGCGAGCCAGTCGCGCCCGACGGCCGTCGCCTCGTAGACGAACGAGCCTTCGAACTTGTCGACCATGACGGCGTCGAAGCGGGCGATCGCATCCTGGGGAACCAGCACGTCCACCGGGATCATGGACGGCCCGAACTTCTTGCCGCGCAGCGGATAGCAGCGCTCCTCCCACTCGTGCTCGGCGACTTCGGAAGCGTATTCCTCGGCTTTGCAGCGCGCCGCGACGGTGGCCAGGTCGATCGCCTCCGACACCACCAGCACCATCCACTTCTCAGGAAGGGCCGTGTCGAGCGCGCGGTTCTTGAGCGCGATGTAGTTGGGGGGCTGGACGTTCACGTGCCACATGCCGGCTTCGGCGGCCGCGCAGGCGAAGGCCTGGGCCGCTTCCGCGGTCTCGAATCCGAAGGCGGCGCACCGCATGTCGGCCGCAGGAAGGATGCGCCACGTCACCGACGTGACGATGCCCGTGATGCCCTCCATGCCGTACACCAGGTCCAGATCGTCCCCTTCGAAGACGCGCACGGATCCGTCGCCCAGAACGGCCGTGACGGACACCAGGTTGTCGCGCATGGTCAGCTGCCTGCAGCTTCCGATGCCCGCGCCCCCCTGGCACACCAAGCCGCCGATGGTCGCGGACGGCGCGCTCGTGGTCATCAAGGGCATCATGAAGCCGCGTTCGCGAAGCTCGAGGTCGAGGTCGGCCAGCACGGATGCCGGCTTGGCGGTGGCGGTCAGCGCCTGCTCGTCGACGGAGACGAGGCCCTTCATGCGGTACAGGTCCACCACCACGCCGCCGGACGCCGGAACGGCCCCGCCATAGCCCGACGATGCCGAACCGCGCGGGACGAGGGGAATGCCGGCCCGCGCCGCGATGGATGCCAGCTGTCGGATCTCGTCTTCGGATTCGGGCTGCACGACCATGTCGGGCATGGTGTTGATGAACTTCCGCACCACGTCGGGCAACGTTCCCATGTCGTGGCTGTACACCACGCGGCGCACGT
Source organism: uncultured Eggerthellaceae bacterium (assembly GCA_958454405.1). GTDB lineage: Bacteria > Actinomycetota > Coriobacteriia > Coriobacteriales > Eggerthellaceae > Enteroscipio. The sequence goes on from CAUEBO010000030.1 coordinate 26,874, forward strand.
CAACCGTGCTCGCCCGGTCCTCCAGCAATTCCTCGATCGCCTGCAAAGCCTCGCCTTGATTCATGGCCTCTCCTGTCCGATTCGGCATGAAACGCGCGCTCGCGCGCCGCATGCGGCTCCTTCTTCCGCCGGCCGGCCATGCACGGGCATGGCCGGCCGCTCTTTTCCGACTGGGAAAAACGATGCTATGCGATGGGAATGAACCTTGTCGTAGGTGCGGTGGCCTCCACCGTGAACCCGACCCCTTCCGGCACGCCGCCCGCCGCCTCGTTGTTCTCCACAGTGTCCACCGTGAGGATCTTCATCGGGCAGGCTTCGACGCACGCCGGCACGTCGCCTGCATCCAAGCGCGCCGCGCACATGTCGCAGCGCAGCACCTTGTTCGTGCTCTCGATGTACACTGGATGCCCGTACGGGCAGGCTTTGACGCACGACTGGCAGCCGATGCACAGCTCGTCGTCCTGCACCACGATGCCGTCCTCGCGCTTGACGAGCGCGCCCACCGGGCACACGGGCATGCACGCCGGCGCCTCGCAGTGGTTGCAGGCGACGGAGATCCACGGCCCCTTCGGCTGGTGCTCGAAACTGGTTGCCTGGCGTATTTGCACATCGTCGGGGCTGCGATGGCGCATCTGGCAGCCGGTCACGCACGACTGGCAGCCGATGCACCACTTCTGATCCAAAAGAAAACCCATTTGACTTGCCATGAGATGATCCCCTCTCGTGTAAGGTTATGCCTTGCGGACGTCGACCAGGTTGGCCTGGAACGCGGTGCCCATCCCGTAGTCGGCCGTGTAGCTGGGAGTGGTCACGTTCACGTTGTTCTTGCCGCCCATGCACTTCGGCCACGCGCTCTTCAAGCCGGCCACGTTGCCAGGGGCGATGACGTCGTCGTCCACCACCATGGCCTTCAGCGAATCGCAGACGCCGCGGTCGTTGAACACTTCGACCGGATCGCCGTCGGCGATGCCGCGCGCGGCGGCGTCGGCTTCGTTGATGTACAGGTAGACGTCGCCGTGCAGCAGGCGGATCTTCCCGATGTTGTGCCAGTTGGAGCCGCACAGGTCCTTGGAGGTCACCGTGAGGAAGTTCAACGGGTACGTCGCGGCCAGATCAGGGGTGCCGTCCTTGCTCTCCGCCGAGGGAACGTATTCCACGACGGGATGCAGGCCCAGCTCATCAAGGCGCGATGAGTAGAACTCTATCTTGCCCGACGGGGTCGAAAAGCCGTTCTCCAGCTCGTCGGCGTAGGGGATGAATTCCGGCAGCTTGCGCCAATGCTCCTCTTTCAGCTTCTCGTAGGTCATGTCCGGCCCGTAGATCGCGTTCGCGCCGTCCGCTCCCTCGATGAGCGCCTTCGCCAGCTCCGGTATGCCCTCGTCGAAGCACGCATCGGTGTACCCCATGGCCTTGGCGAGCGTGTTCGCCATGTCGATGTTGGTCTTGGCCTCGCCCAAAGGCTCCAGAGCGGGGGTGTTGTGGTTGATGTACCAGCCGTGGTAGTCCTGGTGGATGTCCTCCGTTTCCAGAAGATCGGTGCAGGGCAGGATGATGTCGGCGTAGTCGGCGGTGTCGGTGTACCACTTGTCCGATACGACCACGAACACCTCTTCGCGGGCCAATCCCTCGCGCACGCGCTTGTTGTTGGGCACGCTCACCAGCGGGTTGCCGTTGTACACGAACACGGCGCGGCAGGGCTCGCCCTCGTAGCGGCCGGTTTCGTTCAGCACGTCGGCGTAGTCGGGGATGTTGATGACGCGGTACTTGTAGTCGCCAGCCTCGATCTGGTCCCACGTGGTCACATAGCCGCCACCGGGCGTCGGGGCGCCCAAAAACGTGCTGCCCATGCTGACGTTGTCGAAGTTGAGCGCCCAGTAGCCGCAGGTGAGCCACTGGTACCCCGCGGCGGCGCTCGTGCCTATCTGGCCGGTGAGCGCCGGCAGGAAGCTGATGGCGCGGATCTTGGAACCGCCGTTGGAGTCGCGGTTGACCTGCATGCCGATTTGGATGATGGAGGTTTCGGCGTCCGCGTACATGCGGGCGAAGCTCTGCAGCTCATCCACCGTGCAGCCGCAGGTTTCGGCGACGCGCTCGGCCGGCCACTCGTCGGCGGCCTTCTTCAGCTCGTCGAGGCCCATGCAGTGCTTCTCGACGTACTCCTTGTCGTACAGGTCCTCATCGAGCAGCACCTTCGCGACGCCCAGGGCGAACGGGGTGTCGGTGCCCGGGCGGATCTTGATCCACAGCTCGGCCCATTCGCACAACGGGATGCGGAACGGGTTGATGACGGCGATCTTCCCGCCGTTTTCGACGCACTGCTTCACGAACTTGACCGCATGCACCGACGTGGCCGAGATGTTGCTGCCCCACGAAACGTAGAGCTTCGTGTTGGCGTACTGCTCGGGATCCACGTCCTTCTGCGCTCCGTAGGTGTACGGAAGGGCCGCCACGCCGGCCGCTTCGCACATGTTAGGCATGAGGGCGGAAGCCCCCATGCGGTACAGAAAGCGCAGCACGCCGCTGAAGAAACACCCGTTGATCAGGCCGAACGTACCGGAAAACGTGTACGGGACGATGGCTTCCGACCCATCGGTCTCGATGATCTCCTTGAAGCGGGTCGTGATGGCGTCGACGGCTTCATCCCAGCTGATGCGCTCGAACTGGGCGCCGGGACCCTTCGCGCCGACGCGCTTCATCGGGTAGAGGATGCGGTCCTCCGAGTAATGGTAGTCCAGGTACGTTTGCCCCTTGACGCACGGGCTGCCAGCCGTGTAGGGGTTGTCGCGGTCGCCGCGGATTTGGACGGCAGTGCCGTCGACGACCTTGGTGCAGATGCGGCACGTGTCGTAGCAGTTCTTCGGGCAGACGCCGTGGACGATCTCGCCCTCGGCGGTTTCCCAGTCGTACTGGAAGCCGAGCGCGGAAGCCTCGCCGTCCTTCGATCCCGCCGCACCTCCTTCGCTCTCCTTTGGGGCGCAGCCTGCCAAACCGGCGGCTGCCACCGTGCTCATCGCCAGGCCTTGCAGGAAGCGCCGGCGAGTCAGTCCCCCGCGAACATGCTTCAGTTCATCGCTGACCATATGATCCTCCTCGATTCACTCGACCGGTCCTTGCGAACCGGTTCCCCCTTTGCGGGCCAAGGATAATCATAGGGACAGCCGTCGCAGCTGGCATCCTGCGAAAGACGGGATTCGCCTCGATCAGCGGCTGGCAAGGCCGATGCGCGCCCATCCTCAAAAGGGCGGTACAAGTGCGCGTTTCCGCTGTTCGTATTGATAGAGATGACACGAAAAACCTGTTGCTCGATCCGCTCGTGCGTTCGCAACTCGCCCGCTCGAATCTGCGCTGAAAACCGATTCTCAAGCAGAAACCAACTCGACGCTCACTTTGAGAATAGCGTCTTGGCCCCCCACCTCGCCCTGCCCGGGATCATGGCGAACAGCTCTTCACGGGTATGGATGCCCAGCTTCTGGAGATGTTGTTGATATGGGCTTTGGCGGTACCGTGGGCGATGGCCGATGAGCATCCCCATGGCCTCGGCGAGCATCTGAGGCGGAAGGCCACAGCCCGGGAAAGTTCAATTCGAGCGTGGAGCTGAAGTTCTTGCCCCCGCTACTGACAGTAGTGGTCGAGGAAGTCGGCAAGGTCGCGCATGGCGTCGCCGAGCACCTCGATGCGCGGCAGGCACACCACGCGGAAGTGGTCAGGCTTCTTCCAGTTGAAGCCGCCGCCGTGCACCACGAGCAGGCGTTCTTTTTTCGGCACTTGAGAGGGGATCGACGGCCGGATTCAATCCACATGCAAGCAGGCCAGATGCGCACGCAGGACATCCACCACCTGCTCCGGGCCCACCACGTCCGGACGCGTCAGGCGATGCAGGGTCAATCCGTCGAGCAAAGCATGCAGCCGCGCAGCTTCGTCGGCCACATCGAGCGAGCGGGACACGATCCCGTCTTCGGCGAGCTGCGCCAAAAGGCTTGTCAGGTAGGTCCGCGTCTTATCGAACACCTCGTCGTTCAAGGGTCTCAGCGCCGCGTCCCTCTGAGCCTCCACACTGAAAGCAAGCCACACGCTCAAGGTCTTTGCCTGCTCGTCATCGAGGGGAACGAACGAAAGAAGCAGGTCGATCGCAACGTCTTCGGAAGACCCCCGCACGCCGGAGGCCTTTTCGTCGATCTGCCGCTCGACGCTTTCCATGAGCGAGCGCATCGCGCATTCGTACAGGCTCGTTTGCGTGGGGAACGAGTTGCGAAGCGACCCAACGGAAATCCCCGCCTCATCGGCGACGCGGCGCACAGTCGCCTCGTGCAGCCCTCCGACAGCCACGATCCTCCACACCGCCTCGACGATATGCCTTTGCCGCTGCTCGTGATCCAGAACCTTCGGCATGACGTCACCCCCTCGCGTTATCCTCCTTGCGAGGAAACAGCGTGTAGCTGAAACTGACAACGAAATCGATCGCCACTATGATACCCCACAGGCGAAACGTCGGCAGATACGCTTCCGCAACCTCTTGAGGATGTCCCGAGAACAAAGCCAAGCTGCTTGCGCCTATGCAGGCTATCGAAAACATCGCCAGATGGCGCAGCCATCCCGCCCGTTCCTGGGCTGCATGCGCGCGGCCACCCTTCGCCTTCTTTTCGGGAGCCGGGCCGCCGCAGAACCGATGGTTGAAGCGCACGTCCATCCACCGCACCATCCTCCGCCCGTACACGAGAGCCATGGCCAGGTAGATCACCGAGAGCACGTGGGCGAAGACCGCAGGCGAACCGGCGCGCAGGTCGAAGGCCGTCGCCACCAGCAAAACCGCGTCCACCCCGGGAGACAGAGCCAAAAGCACGCCTCCCACCTTGGGCTTCTTGAAGATATAGAGGAAAGACAACCCCCCTGCAAGAAGCGCCCAGAATGCCACCTCGCAAAACACCACCAAATATACCAGCATGAATACCCC